>NZ_JAAHGN010000293.1:0-7548 GCF_010672485.1 Moorena sp. SIO2C4
TCCTGCTGGTGCCTGAGTAGTTATTGCCTCCTGGAACTCGGAGCCTTCCATCTTCCAAATCGCAACACCCCCGGTTTCGGTATTACGCCACAGAGGACTCCTGTTACCATCGCCTAAATCCACAACACCACGGGCGTCAAATGGACTGTCGTCTGGTACCAATACCTCCTTACCACTTTGATCTTTAATGAACGCTGCCGTCTCGACGCTAGTGCCTTCGTCATTTAGAGTCCACACACCAAGTTGTCCAGTGACAGGATTACGCCAGAACAGATCCAAACTGGGGATAATATCTTCAGCTGGGGTAATTTCAATGGCATCAAGTCGCCCTAGCTCGAAATTAGCATCATTATTAATGCTATCTGCCAGTACCGAGATTTCTATTTCATCCCCTGGAGCAAGGTCTACGCCCTGAAAAATGGCATTTGGATTATCCTCAGCACTTAGAGGGCGAGGGCCACGTGGATTGCCACCGCTCAGAGGGACATAATTCCTTGGCTCAGCTGTAATCCCAGGTAAGTTTAGATTATAAACATATGTACCAACTACATTGTCGTTGACACTAAATGTCAGTGGAGATTCCCCATCCTCTTCGTCAAAGTAGGCAATACTAATATCGTACTTACCAGCCGGTCCATCATCTGCTGTCCATTGAAATCTAAGCACACCAGGGTTTTCTTCAACCGGGTCATTAAAGCTTGAGATCTGGACGGCTCGACCGCCTGAAGCAACGGTATCAATATTGTTTGCACTGGTTGTCTCATAGTTGACTCGCGTTACGCGATCGCTTTCTGCTTCAATCAGAACCATAAGATGGTTTTCTCCCAAAAGTTATCTGTGTTTACACTGGTGGGCTTTTCTTTTCAGTCCTGATGCACCAAAAAATTTCTAATTACTCCATCCCAATTCAGTAACTCACGGGATGTGTAACTTACAAAACTGGCATTACTCAACGTCCCTGGCCTGAAATGGGATAAGAGTCTGTGAACTTTTTATGTGAACTTTGTATGTGAACTTTTGGGGCAAATTTAATCATGCTTATCGATGTATCTAGGGTACAGTACCTTTCTAGATACATGTTTCTAGAAACATCGGTAAGGGTAAAACACCCCCTTTAATAGTTCAAAGATGCCCTCCTCAAATCTATCCAGTGAAACTGGATAGATTTTTTGAAGCCTTTTCTATAGTTTGACTCCCTAACGATTCCCTGATCAAATTCCACCCCTAACAGATGACCTAGTCAAAAAAGTAGTTTGGTTCTAGGCTTCATATTTTTTTTTTGCGTTTTGACTGACAAAAAAAAATCCTACCATTAGTATAAATGGCATAAATTTCAGTAAATGTCACTATCAAAATAGGGATTTTCATCAAAAATTCATAAAAATTTATGAAAAATTTACTGAGTTAGTCCTGAGCAAAAACTAATTATTATATAACATCATTCAGCTAAGAATTATGAATGAGTAATTTTACCCTCCCTCAGAGCAGTTAGGGGTTATACCAAATCTGGGTTAAAGAATAATCTTTTTCATTCAGTCCCTCTTTGATTCAGTCATTGAGGTGTGCAAGCAAGCTTTTGCCCCAATCAATTTACTGTGTGGCAAAAAGGGTTAACAGCAGGTGATTTGAGATTATTCATAAAATTAACTAATTGACAATAAATAATGTTGAAATGTAGCCAGATATCTCTTGACTTGACGAAATATCCAAGAACCATCTATGGAGATGAGCTAAATTAAACAATGATGAAAATTTTTATAGGTGCGCGCCTCCTAGGGCGAGTAAATCGCCCTTGGGTCGCACCTCTAGGAATAAAAATCTGTTGCTATTGAAATCTAGGCTATCCACTATTACCGAGACAGTTACTCATTTTGGTAACGGCTAATGGGTAATAGGTAACTGGTCGGGGTTGTATAGCGCTACGGGCAAGTCAGAAGTGAGAAGTCAGAAGTCAAAAGTAAGCTAGGACTAGGTTTCGGAGTTTAGAAGCGATGCAGAGGTGCGACCCGTGGCGAATTTAATTCGACGACTGTAAGCGCACCATTACGGTCTTGGGGAGGCAGCGCGGTCTTGGGGGTCCCCCCCATGAGCGACTGCCGTGGTTTCCCCCACTCGCGCTTTGCATCAAGACAATGTCAAACATCTTAATGGGTAGTGCTATACCAAGTAAGCATATGCGCTACAGATGGTGCTACTTGAGGTGCCGTCAGCCGTCAGCCGTCAGCCGTCAGCCTTGGCCGTTGGCCACGCTACGGGAATGGCTGGCTGATACGCGACACGCTGATACGCGACACGCTGAATGCTTACCTAATTACCTATTACCTATTACCTATTACCTATTACCTATTACCTATTACCTATTACCTATTACCTATTACCTATTACCTATTACCCATGTTCCTTTCATTAACAGGGAAACTAACCCATCAAAACCTTAGGTAATTACAGTGGGAACCTCCCGCTCTGTAAACTTGCGAATCTGGGCAATCTCATGGGCAAGGGAAATCAGTGGTTCCAATGCTTGTTGAGTATCCACGTCATGCTTAGTGGAATCTGGCTCATAGCTCTCTAAATAGAGGCGTAGGGTTGCCCCTTTTGTGCCAGTACCAGATAGGCGGAATACAATCCGAGAGCCATCAGTAAAGCCAATCCGAATCCCCTGCTTCTGGCTGACGCTCCCATCTACTGGGTCTGTGTAACTAAAGTCATCACCATACTCTACCTGGTAAGAGCCAAATTGCTGTCCTTTCAGGTCTGGCACACTTGAACGCAGACGCTCCATCAGTTCCTGAGCTCGTGCCCCATCTACCTCTTCATAGTCATGGCGGGAATAGAAATTACGACCATAGGTTTGCCAGTGGCTACGGACAATCTGCTCCACTGATTCACCCCGCACTGCCAGGATATTGAGCCAGAATAGCACTGCCCAAAGTCCATCTTTTTCCCGTACATGGTTAGAACCAGTGCCGAAACTTTCTTCACCGCACAAAGTGGCTTTACCTGCATCCAATAAATTGCCAAAAAACTTCCAACCTGTTGGGGTCTCATAGCAATCAATACCCAACTGAGCCGCCACTCGGTCTACAGCAGCACTGGTTGGCATGGAACGAGCGACCCCTGCTAAACCTTGACTATAACCAGGTACCAGATGGGCATTGGCGGTTAACACAGCGATGCTATCACTGGGGGTAACGAAGAACGAGCTTCCCAGGATCATATTGCGATCGCCATCCCCATCGGAAGCAGCCCCAAAGTCCGGTGCATTATCACCATAGAGAATATCCACCAAGTCCTTAGCATAGACTAAATTGGGGTCAGGATGACCACCACCAAAATCTTCTAACGGTATACCATTAAGTACTGTACCTTCTGGTGCCCCTAGGCGTTGTTCAAAAATAGCATGGGCATAGGGACCAGTTACCGCATGTAATGAGTCCATACACATGCGGAATTTCCCAGAGGTTAGTAGCTGGTGAATGCGGTCAAAATCAAACAGGGACTCCATCAATTGAGTATAAGGCTCAACTGGGTCAATCACCTCAACGCTCAAGGTTCCCAGGGTAAATGCACCTGGTCGGTCTAGATTCACATCCGCAGCCTCCAGGATTTTGTAACTATCAATGACTTTACTCCGAGCATAGATAGCTTCCGTCACCTTTTCCGGTGCTGGTCCACCATTACTGGTGTTATACTTGACACCGAAGTCACCCTTTGGACCCCCAGGATTGTGGCTAGCCGAGAGGATAATGCCACCTAATGCCTTATGCTTGCGAATAACACAAGATGCTGCTGGGGTAGACAGAATACCACCACAACCGACTAACAACCGACCTAACCCATTGGCGGCTGCCATTTTGAGAATGGTCTGAATTGCTTGCCGATTGTAGTAGCGACCATCACCCCCTACAACTAGGGTTTGACCTTCACAGCCTTCTAGGGAGTCAAAGATAGACTGGATAAAGTTTTCCAGGTAATGGGGCTCTTGAAAAACGGTGACCGACTTACGGAGTCCGGAAGTACCGGGCTTTTGGTCTGTAAAGGGCTTAGTAGAGACAGTGCGTATGTTCATTACAAGCTAGCTACAGGTTTTACTGCTAATTCTTTATTGTTAACTGTTACCTGTTAATTGTTAATGAAAAATTCAAAAGTCTTTGATAAATGACTGATGACTTTAGTGAGCCCTGGTCTAGAAAAGCGCGAACGCACGATCAATCCTTACCTACGCATATTTTTGTTTATTTGTCAATGCTTCACTTTAATCTATCTAAGCTACAAGCGATTAGCTTTGCACAAGGTTAGCTAATCGCTCATTAAGAAGTGACAGCTCCTACACTGACCCGTTGGGTTCAGTGTAGGCTTCCCAGCCAATCCGGCTATTGCGCGCGGAGGCGCTGGGCTTTAAGAACGGACTGCCCTTCCGCTCTGTTTTTGATGTTTATAGCTGCATTGTGTTCGCGTAGCGTCGGCTTCGCCGAATCGCGATCTAGACTACATCCACAATGGGGACAGTCATGCCATCTTACATGCAGCTTCTTTGGGACTTTTTTTCCGCAATTGGAGCAATTCTGTGAAGTGTTTTGAGCGCTTACTGGGACAGCCAACAAACCAGCATTTAAGGCCGTAGGCCACGCTACGCGAACGGCTTTGTTCGTCAGTATCGTCAGAAAGCTTGACCACCCAGCATCTAGCACAGATTTAGCCAATCGGGATTTAGCCATCCCTTTGACGTTTAACTTTTCGTGAGCAACTACGTCGTAGTTTGACAATAAGTAATTAGCGGTCTTGAAATGAAAGTCTTTCCGTTTATCCGCTACTTTTTTATGCTGTTTCCCGAGCTGTTTGATAGCCTTAAGTCTATTACTTCCTCCCTTCTTCCTTCTAGATACCCGCTTTTGGACAACCTTTAAGCGCTTTTGAGCTTTCCGATAGTATTGAGGAATCTCTATGGCTTCCCCTTCGGAGGTTGTCAAAAAATCCTTTAGACCAACATCAATCCCAATTATTGAATCTGGATTTATGTCTGGCTTAACTTCGGGAACTGTCTTGTCTTCCAGGGACAAGACCAGATAGTATCCATCGCACTTTTTTGTAATGGAAGCTGTCTTAATCTTGAAGCCGGAAGGAATGGGGCGATGAAGTACTACCTTTACTCTGCCTATTTTTGGGAGATTTATTAAGTCTCCATCTAGGCACCCTTCCTTTACTTGAGGGTAAGTAAAAGTGCGATAACGGTGTGGTTTTTTGAACCTAGGCCGACCACTTCGTCTTCCATTACTATCCCCTTTAATGAACCTATCAAAAGCTAACTTTACCCTCTTGACAACATCCTGAAGTACCTGAGAGTGAACCTGCTTGTACCAAGGATGGGTTTTCTTTAGTCCTGGTAATCTTTTCTTTTGACTGTAGTAGTCAGGATTAACTCTTAATTTTGGAAGATGACAGACAAGTGGGCAGGCATTAATGGGACAGCGGTTAGCTTCGTACCAGTTAAATCGATCAGCCAACAAGTAATTGTATTGAGCACAAAGCATTGACAACCAATTGTCTATTACAACTTTCTGCTCTCTCGTTGGACGTAATCGGTACTGGTAAGCTAGTCTCATTTTTTGTATCCTGTTTTTCGACCTATAACTAGGTTAGCATGTGGGTAGCCAAATAACAACCCACAACATCAAAAAAAATGAAAGATAAAAAATTGATAGTTAGAGTAACTGAGTTTGAGAAAAAGCAGTTAAAGCAGGAGGCTGACAGGAGGGGTATGACTCCATCTGAGTTGGTCAGAAGTTTTATAGCTCGTCTCCCAATCCCAGGAGACTCTGTGTAAAATTCATCCCTGGAAACGAAACCTTAGAATAAGGCAGTCTTAATCATACAGTTTTAACCTTTGTCTCATAGCCGACCAACCATAAAGACTGCCTTATTCTTACGGTAACTTTGAACACTCATCCTTGCGGATTGAGATGTGGGGCTTCTTTTACCGGACAGCTAAATTTTCATCTGACCTCTCAACTTATAATCCAACAGCAAGTTACTAGATTATGGCTGATGATCCTTGGGCTGAATCCTTACACTAAATTTCTCGGTCGAAGCCATATTTTTCGCGGATATGGGTATTAAAATACTGACCGATAGAAGGATTATCTTTTAAACCCTTGTAGATCTCCTCTGGTACATCCCGATACTTGTAGATACTACCATTATTGAATTGAACCCGAAGAATTTTTTTTTCTACATCGTAGTCGAAGGATTTAATCACAGCGCTGGTACTTTTCAGCAATGGGAAAGCAATCACATCTCGAATACTAGCTGAATCAGTGAGTAGCATCACTAAACGGTCAATACCAATACCTAAACCACCAGTGGGAGGCATACCGTACTCCAGAGCAGCGAGAAAGTCTTCATCAACATCTTGAGCTTCCAAATCTCCTGCTGCTTTCCTGGCTGCTTGAGCTTCTAGTCGTTGCCGTTGATCTATAGGATCAGTTAACTCAGAATAACTGTTTGCTGTTTCTCTTCCCACTATAAACAATTCAAACCGTTCTACTAAACCAGATTTTGAGCGATGGGGCTTAGTGAGGGGAGAGATTTCCACAGGATAATCCAGAACGAAAGTCGGTTGGATTAACGTTTCTTCTACCTTCTGCTCAAAAGCTTCATTGAGCAATTTACCAATAGAATAGCAATCATTGGGAACCTCCACACCAGCATCTTTTGCTGCTGCTTTTGCCTGCTCAATGTTGGTAAACTTATCAAAATCTAAACCAATTTGGTCTTTGACTAACTCTTGCATCGTTACTTTACGCCAAGGGGGAGTTAGATCAATTACTTCACCTTGGTAGTTAATGGTTAGTGTACCTAACACTTCCTTAGCAGCATTACTAATCAGATTTTCCGTCAACACCATCATCTGATTATAATCGGCGTAAGCCTGATAGATTTCAATCATGGTGAATTCCGGATTGTGACGAGTCGAAATTCCTTCATTGCGGAAAACACGCCCCAACTCATACACCTTTTCAAAACCACCAACAATTAGTCGCTTCAGATGTAACTCGGTAGCAATACGCAGATACAAGTCCATTTGTAAGGTATTGTGGTAGGTGATAAAAGGACGCGCATCTGCACCACCAGCCTCACTCTGAAGTACCGGAGTTTCAATTTCAATAAAATCCTGTTGGTTTAAATAGTGCCGAATAGAAGCAGTTATTTTGGCACGACGACGAAAGGTTTCCCGGACATCAGGATTAACAATTAGGTCAACATAACGTTGACGATAGCGCTTTTCTGTATCCGTCAAACCATGCCATTTATCTGGTAAAGGCAACAAAGATTTAGTCAGGATATCATACTCCTTGACATAGATCGATAGTTCCCCTTTCTCCGTGCGCTTGATGGTTCCTTTTGCCCCAATAATATCTCCAGTATCAGTGAGTTTTTTGAGAATATTGAAAGCATTGGGAAGGTCTGCCATTTTAGCAGTGATTCTCTTTTTATCCAGGTAAAGCTGAATTGTACCAGTCTCATCCTGAATGTTGAAGAAAGCTAATA
>NZ_JAAHGN010000294.1:0-7531 GCF_010672485.1 Moorena sp. SIO2C4
CCGCTGACTATATTCCAGATATAGACCAAAAAATCAGTGCTTATCGAGGAGTAGCTGCAGCAGCCTCCCAAAAGGAGTTAGCACAGATCGCAGCAGATTGGAGCGATCGCTATGGTTAGAGTTTACGATTCAGCGATTACCCAAAGTAATGATTAGGGGTTATGATCGCAGCCATCGCTTACATCGTGGTCGTCATACCCAGACTTTTGTGCAACTAAAAGATAGTGACATCGCAGCACAAATTTCCCAGCAGGTTGGACTTTCTGCCCAAGTAGAAGATAGTGGGGTGGTGCATGACTATATTTTACAAGCTAATCAAACTCATATGGAGTTTTTGCAAGAAAGGGCAGGAAAAATTAATTATGAGGTGATGGTGGAAGATCGAAATTTAGTATTTCGACCTACGGCTAATCAAGATAGTGAAATTCTCACCCTAATGTTTACTGATGACCTACTGGAATTTTATCCCTGTATGTCCTCTGCAAGTCAAGTGAATGAAGTCAAAGTACAGGGTTGGAATCCTAAAGAAAAGCAAGCAATTATCGGACGCGCCGCCACTGGTGATGAAGGAAGCAAAATGGGGGGAGAAACTAGTGGTGCAGCTTTAAGCGAAGATGCTTTTGGTACAGCAGTAAAAACCCTGAGCAATCACCCAATGATTACCCAAGCGGAAGCAGATCAGCTGGCTCAAGCCCGTTTTCAGCAACTCAATCTAGAGTTAATTAGTGGAGAAGGAATTTGTCGAGGGCGTACAGATTTACGAGCAGGAATAGTAGTTCAAATTGATGGTGTAGGCAAGCGCTTTAGCGGTCAATACTATCTTACCAGTGTCCTGCATCGCTATTGTAATAGCCAATATCATACTAAATTTACAGTGCGGAGGAATGCTCAATGAAATTGTCTGAACTACTTTTGGATAGTCAATCCCACCGAGCGATCGCATCTCGTATTTATGGTGTCGTAGTTGGTGTAGTGACCAACAATGAAGACCCAGAAGGACTAGGTCGGGTTAAAGTGAAATACCCCTGGCTAAGTGATGAAGACGAAAGTGACTGGGCGCGGATAGCTACACTAATGGCGGGAAATGAACGAGGGATTTATTTTTTGCCAGAAGTAGATGACGAAGTATTAGTAGCTTTTGAACATGGTGATGTACGCTTGCCCTATATTATCGGGTCTTTGTGGAATGGTAAAGAATTACCACCAGCAACTAATGAAGATGGTGCTAATAATATCCGGGTAATCAAATCTCGTAGCGGTCATGTCATCCGTCTCAATGATGAAGAGGGGGCAGAAACTATTGAAATTGTCGATAAAACCGAGAAAAACAGTATTATTTTTGATACAGCTAACAACACTATTGCTATTACCACCGATGGAGACATTACTTTATCAGCATCCCAAGGTAATATTAAACTAGAGGCAGAAAATATTGAAATCAAATCTTCAGCAGATACCAAAGTTGAATCCGGTGCAGCAATGGATATTAAAGCCAGTAGCACCATGAATCTTAAAGGTCAAACTATTAATCTCAACTAGTCTAATTTAATTATGGGACAACCAGCAGCCAAACAAGGGGACCAAATTACCGCTATTGATACTCATATTGTTATGGTACCAGGAACACCACCTGTACCAACTCCCCTACCTCATCCTTTTGCGGGCATTATTAACGGCAACCTCAGCAGTGATGTCAATATTATGGGAATGCCAGCAGCTACGGTAGATAGCACTGCCGATAATACTCCACCTCATATTCCCACACCTCCTGGCACTGCCTTTCAAAGTCCTCCTGCTAATAAAGGAACCATTAAAATTGGTAGCCCAACGGTAAAAATTAACGGTAAACAAGCAGCCAGAAATGGAGATATTGCTGAGACTTGTAATGATCCTGCCGATTTACCAATCGGACAAGTAATCGCAGTCGGTACAGTTTTTATTGGCTGAAAAGGAGAAGGTTATGTCTAAACCATTTTTAGGTGTTGGAGTAGGATTTCCCATCAGTTTAGATACTAGGGGAGATTTCCAACTTGCGGAATATGAAGAGAGTGTACGCCAGTCAATTGTAATTATCCTTGGTACTGCCAAAGGTGAGCGAGCCATGCGTCCCGACTTTGGTTGCAGCATTTATGATTTAGTTTTTGAGCCCAATTCACCTGCCACTGCTGGTAAAGTATCCCAAGCTATACAGGAAGCCCTACTGTTCTTTGAACCCCGCATTGATGTTATAGATGTGCGCGTTCAATCCCCTATTCCAGAACAAATGCTTGTCAATATCGACTATCAAGTGCGAGCAACCAATAATGTCTTTAACCTAGTTTATCCATTTTATCTAGAAGGAAGTGCAGGTTAATGGCAATAAAAGCTCCTAAAATTGATTCTAGAACGGCAGAGACTATTGCCGCTCAGGTGCAGCAACTGCTGGAACACTATACAGGAGAAACTAAAGATATTCAAGGAACGAGTG
Source organism: Moorena sp. SIO2C4 (assembly GCF_010672485.1). Taxonomy (NCBI): domain Bacteria; kingdom Bacillati; phylum Cyanobacteriota; class Cyanophyceae; order Coleofasciculales; family Coleofasciculaceae; genus Moorena; species Moorena sp. SIO2C4. Next base: position 2,468 of record NZ_JAAHGN010000294.1, read on the forward strand.
CTGCTATAGTTAATATCTTTGCCCGTTTTGCCGAGATTATTATCGAGCGACTCAATCAAGTTCCAAATAAAAACTTTTTAGCGTTTTTAGATTTATTAGGAGCGTCTCGGTTACCACCCCAACCAGCACGAGTACCCTTGACATTTTCCTTAGCTGCCGGAACTACCGTTGATGCAGTAGTGCCAAAAGGAACACAAGTTGCTGCTCCTCCAGGGGAAAGAGAACAAGACCCTGTTATTTTTGAAACTGAACGGGAATTGGTAGTAACAGCCGCCAAATTAGACTCTATTTTTGTGCGGGACCCCCAACAGGATTTGTATAGTAATCATAGTTCAATTCTTACTACCCCAGCATCACCAGGTGTTGATGTTTTTCGGGGCAACCAACCCATTGAACATAGTTTATATATCGGACATAGCAAACTTTTAGGGTTTGCTGAAATTGAGACGTTTAAAGTAACGATTAATTTATCAGAAGTCCTTGGTACTCCAGGAGAAGTAACATGGCAAATTTGCCAGGAAACAGAAGATGGAGCTAATTGGCAAGATATTACACCGAGCAATGATGGAACTCAAGGCTTGACGAGCAGTGGCGATCGCGAAATTGAATTTAGTAATATTACCGCTTTACCGTTAACTACTGTTAATGCAGTAACTAGTCGTTGGCTTCGCTGCCGGTTAGTTACTCCCATTACTCTTGCCGATGAATCTTCAACGGACATGGTATCTGCTAATGAGCTACCAGAAATTGATGAGATAAAAATTGAAGCGAGTATTAGTTCTAGCAACCTATTAATTGAAACGGCTTTTCTTAATCAATTACCCGTTGATTTAACTAAAGAGTTTTTTCCCTTTGGAGAAAAACCGAAGCTTGGGGATACCTTATATTTAGCCAATAGTCAAATTTTTTCTCAAGAAAATGCTCAAATTACTCTTCAGGTTAACTTGAGAAATCCCGCCACAGAAACTAGCGATGAACCAGATGGCGTTCCTACAGCACATACCATAACAGAAATTAGCGGTGAACCAGATGACTTTCCTTTACGTACCAGAGCTTCGAGCAATTTAAGACTTAAATGGGAATTTTGGAATGGTAAGGTCTGGCAAGAATTAGGAACTGCAGCTGTTTACTACAACACTAGTAACAATCCAGAAGCTGAATTTCAAGACACTACCCAGGCTTTTACTGAAAATGGTCAGGTAGTGTTTAACTTATTTGAAAAACCTGTTACCACCACTATTAATGGAGTAGAAAGTTTCTGGATTCGTGTGCGAATTAGTGCAGGTAACTATGGTAGAGAAGCTCGCTATGAGCGTATTGTCCCAACACCAGAGCCACCAGCACCAGAATATCGATTCATTGAGGCAACTTTTGCTCCGCCATTAATTAGCTCAATTGGAGTTAGCTATACATTAACAATATCAGAAGAACCAGAAGCTCTTTTGACCTACAATGATTCAGTTTACTCAAATAACCTAGTTAAACGTATTGACAGCAAAAATAAACTAATTGGGAGCATCCCATTTTGGCAAATATATCTTTTTATATGGGCGGTAGAATCACGATCATACAGCTTAATGCGGTATGTTTATTCCAAAGTAGTATGCCCCCAAATAATTCCTTTTAAAGGTACAGAAACTGAACAGCCAGCTTGCTATTTGGGATTTAGTTTACCATTAGCTAGAACAGAATTTACCAATCGTAAGATCAGCATTTTTTACTGTGTAACTGAGGTAAAATATGGAGATAATAATGTTACATTAGTACCTAATGCAACGGCTGTTAAACAATTGAATAAAACTGAACAAGTTCAACTAGTATGGGACTATTGGAATGGCCAAGCATGGCAACAACTAACCATAAGAGATGAAACGGAAAACTTTACCCGTTCCGGTTTAATTGAATTTCTGCCACCAGGGGATTTTTCACCAAGGGAAGACTTTAATTTACCTCCCCGTTATTGGCTCCGGGTTCAATGGTTAAAGGGTGACTATGAGGTTGAACCTAGGCTGAAACAAGTACTGCTTAACACTACCATGGCAGCACAAACAGCTACGATCCAAAAGGAAATTGTTGGCTCCAGTGACGGGACTGAAAATCAAAAATTTAATACAACTAGTCAGCCAATTTTAGCAGGTCAAGAGCTGGAAGTGCGGGAACCGGAAATACCTTCTGCCCTAGAAAAGGACAAAATTCTCCTTGAAGAAGGGGAAAAGGCGATTACGGTTACTACTAATGAAACCGGAAGACCGCAAGAGATTTGGGTACGTTGGCATCAAGTCCCGGATTTCTATCAATCAGAACCACGGGATCGCCATTATGTCTTTGATAATCTTACCGGAGAAATTACCTTTGGGGATGGACACAATGGACTGATTCCTCCTCCCGGTAAAGGCAATATCCGCATGAGTCGCTATCAAACTGGTGGTGGAACTGCTGGAAATAAACCGGCTGGGGCGATTGTCCAACTCAAAACCACAGTCCCCTATGTGGACAAAGTGATTAACCATCAAGCAGCCGCAGGGGGGGCAGAAGCTGAAACCATTGACTCCCTAATCGAGCGCGCACCTAAAGAAATTCGCCATCGTCAGCGTGCTGTAACTAAGGAAGATTACGAAGATTTAGCCAAGCTGGCTTCACCAGAGGTAATCAGAGCCAAGTGTGTACCCTTAGGGAATTTAAAAACTAATCCCCTGGATCCCAAGCCGGATTTAGCGGGAGCAGTCAGCGTGATTATTGTACCCCGCTCCACTGAGGCTAAACCCCTACCCAGTTTGGAGCTAATCAAGCGCGTCCAAAACTACCTACAAGCCTACACCGAACCCACAGTGGCAATCTCGGTGGTGGGCGCTCTCTATGTCCGTGTCGATATTACTACTAAAATTGCTGTCACTTCCCTAGAAGGATCTCGTGAGGTAGCACAAACAGTGGAACAAACCTTAGCTGGTTTTCTGCATCCCCTAACCGGTGGTTTTGACGGAATGGGTTGGAATTTTGGTCGTCAACCCTATAAATCGGACTTATACCGACTACTGGAGAGAGTGCCGGGAGTAGACCATGTTTATAGTTTGGAGGTGGCTGAAATTGAAGAATTAGACGGTGCTAGCGAGACTAATCGCTTTTTAGTGTATTCCGGCAACCACACCATCAATTTAACCTTTGTGGAATCCTGAGGAGGGTAACTCATGCCAATAGAATTGCCTAATCTTGATGACCGCACCTATGACGACTTGGTGCAAGAAGCCCTGGGTATGATTCCCAGCTATGCACCCCAATGGACTAATCACAATCCTTCTGATCCTGGTATTACCGTCATTGAGCTATTTGCTTACCTGACCGAAATGGTGCTCTATCGGCAAAATCGGGTAACAGAGGCCAATATGCGGATGTTTTTACAACTGCTGAATGGACCAACTTGGCAGCAAACGGGGGATTTACAGACAGAGATTAAAAATGCCATTACCCAAGTACGCGATCGCTACCGAGCCATCACCTGTGCCGACTTTGTGGAATTAGCCCGAGAAGTAGAAGCAGATAATACCGTTGCGAGGGCACACTGTATACCTCGGCGTAACCTCAACTCGGAAAATGCCTTAGTCGAACCTGTGGATCAACCAGGTCATGTCAGTATTGTTATTATCCCCGATCGGGATGATAGTGAAAATAGCCCCCCTCAACCAAGCTCATTGCTGATTAACGAGGTAAAAAACCACTTAGAAGAACGGCGATTGATTGGCACCGCAATCCATGTAGTTGTGCCACGCTACATCACCATTAGCGTCAGATTAACCATACACCTCAACCGAGAAGCTGAAATAGCACCCAGTGAGGAAAAGATAAATAATGCACTGGAAAACTTTTTCGATCCCCTACCAAATCCTGACAATCCTCAAGGTTGGCCATTTGGTCGAAATGTTTATGTTTCCGAACTCTATCAACTACTTGATGAACTAGAATCTGTAGATTATGTCACCAAAACCAACCAGCAAGACGAAGTATTTTTTCCTCGTCCTGATGCCATAACCAATCAACAACGCCTAGTTACAACCAAGGAAGATACACCACAGCTAAGTGCCATCCAGCTGAAACCAGAAGAACTAGTCGATTTAGATCTTACCGCCAGCCAGATAGAAATCATATCCCCCTTAGAAACCGTTGATTTCACCGGTTAAAAACCCATGACAAACTCAGCCCGTTCCCCCAGTAAACTTTTAGACTATCTGCCAGAGATTTATCAAAGCGACCCTTTCGTCGGTCAATTTTTACTACCTTTTGAAAAGATTCTTTTCGGTAGTCCAGATGGGGTCAATTTTTCTGAGCAAGGTTTAGAAGAAAAAATTGCCTGTATTTCTAATTACTTCCATCCCCAAGAAACACCCCCAGACTTCCTGCCCTGGTTATCTAGCTGGGTAGCTTTGAGTCTCAGAGCAGATTTAAATGTCCAAAAACAACGGAATTTTCTGGCCAACACCGTCAGACTGTATCGTTTTCGAGGGACTAAAGACAATTTACAAGAACTGCTAGAATTATTTCTAGAGGAAGAAGAAAAAGTCACCATTACCGACGCTTCCAATGCCGAATTTCAAATTGGTGACTCCCCACTCCTGAACCAAATTGATGATCGCGAAAAACTTCCCTCGCGATCGCTCCTGGGTAGAGGCACTTACCTTGGTGGTGGTATCCCCCACTTTTTTATAGTAAGAATCACTCCAGCTCAAGGATTAACCCAAGAGCAACTCGACCGACAAATAGAAATCGCTACTGCCATCATCGAACAGGAAAAACCAGCCCATACCAAGTACAGACTAGAAATTATTTATCCTGACACCATGCAGATTGGTACTTTTGATCCTAATTCTGGAAAAGGTACCGGTTCCCAGATTGGAATTGATACTATTTTTGGCAAAATTCCCGAAAATGACGAATCTATCTTAGGAGAGTAAGTACCTGGACGACTGTACTAACTGTGTAAAGTTGCCAAAAGTCCCTCTGCTTCCTGCTCCCTGCTCCCTGCTCCCTGCTCTCTATTTCAACAGTTAATTTTACTTTTAAGGATTATGACAA
>NZ_JAAHGN010000295.1:0-7516 GCF_010672485.1 Moorena sp. SIO2C4
TCTTCATCTTTAGAACTTTTGCCTTGGTCAGTCTTGACAATCAGCCAATAACGAGCACCTGGTTGTAGGGACTGCTTGCCTGAGTAAACTATCTCCGTTGCACTGGTTTCCTGAGTCCACTTCACCCCTGGACCTATCACTGTCACTTGGTAAGTGCTCGCGCCCTCAACCTGATGCCAGCCCAAGAGCGGTTGCTGATTAAGCACAGAACTATCCCGAGGTCTAAGAATATAAGGAATCTCTGGATTATTGGCTGCTCTTTCAATCACTGTATCCTGGTCGGATTGAGATAGCTTTGGTTTTGAGGTAGGAGGACAGCCTTCAGAAACGATATAGTCTCTGCCACCCTCGGGTTCCCACGGCATTAAGTTCTGGCACAGGACTTTAGCAAAGGTATTGCTGGCCAGTAAGAGGTGATCCTTAGCTGCCAATGGCGCACCAATAAAGGCTGGCTGATAATCCTGCCAAGTGGAACGCTTTATTTTCACCTGACCTTGAGGACGAAGGGCCACAACTAGATTTAAACCATTTCCGATCGGACGAGCTGGTCTAGCTAAGCTCACTACCAAGCTCAGCCCCAGGAGCAAGCCAATCAAGAGTTTCCATTTTTTCCATTGCATTAGAGTTTACCTGCCTTCTTTAACGCTTTGTAAGCTAAAACTAACCATTTCGGTTGATCAGGATTAACAATTGAACCTAGCTCAGAACACGTTTGCCATTGTTCAAGGGCTTCGCTATTGCGCGTTTGCTGTTCATAGACCTGAGCCAACAAACAGTGGGCTGAGCCGCGAGTTGTGATTTGTTCCAATCCCTCTGGTGTAGTGGCTAAAGCGATCGCTCCAGTTAGAATGGACTCTGCTTGGTCTAGTTGCTGCTGTTGCAACAATGCCCAACCGAAATTTTTCATCAAGTTGTATCTGATCCTCAAGGGCTGATTTTCCGTCTCCTGTAAACTTTTCCACAGCAGAGGTGTAGCCAATTCTGGTTTATTCTCCAATATCCACAAGCGAGCCAAATTGTTCTCGGCCTTAATCAAATTCCCCTTAACAGCAAATTGATATTGACTCTTGGCTTTATCGAACTGTTGCAGGTCTTCGTAGAGGGACCCTAGATTATAGTGAGCGTTGACATTATCTGGATCGAGAGCCAAAGCCTGAAGATAATCGGCTTCAGCACCAGCCAATTGCCCCTGATTATATTTCTTGACTCCCTGGCGATTGTACCAATCGGAAAAAGCTGGCTTGTTAGAGAATAATAGGGCTAGAACCGCACACAGCAACAATGTGGAAGCGAATTTGGCTTCTTCATGGTAATGCTTGGGAATACGCAGCCTGTTCAGTAATTTTTCAAACCCTTGTTTTCCGGCCTGGGTCAGTTCGCTTCTGGCTTGCAATAGGGTTAAGATACTCGGAAACGCCACCACTGCCACTCCCGCAACTCCGGTGCCAGCACTCAGAAATCGGGGCACAATATCCACCAACAAACTCAGATTCACCGTCCAACTGCCCACCGTCAGCCCTTTCCACAACCAATCCCAGCGGTCCCAGGGATGAGGTGGTGCTTCTGTTTCCAATCGCCACCACCACGCAGCGGCGGGAGGCTGAAAACTGTTTCGGTATTCAGCTAAGTCGATGACTTTGGTAATCTGCTCTGCTTTGCTCTTCAGCAGAGCGTCCAACTCAACCAGTTGCTGTTGATCCGTTGTAGATACGTGATTACACTGACTCCAAGCAGCCTGCACAGCATCCCTGGCATTGAAAATCTCTAGCACTTCCTTTACTTGAGGAGATTTAGACTCTTTTAGGTTAGAGAGTGCTTCTTGATAGCAATTAAGGGCAGTTTCTAGCTCAGAAGTAGTCATCTATAATTTGACAACTCAATAGCACAGATGATTCTTTTGTAGTTTAGATCTTTTTTTATCTATTTGGAGCAATTAGGAAAAAACTCTTGCATAACTCATAAGTCTTAAAAATGCTATAGCTCTTAGGAAATAGGCCGTAAGGAGTAGACCCTAGGGAGTAGTGGTTCAGTTATAGCGCTACGCTTAGCGTCAGAAGTCAGAAGTTAGAAGTCAGAAGTAAGCTATGACTAAGTTTCAGAGTTTAGGAGCGACTGCATCAAGACAATGTCCTAATTTGAATGCGTAGTGCTATATCAGCTATTAGCTATCAGCTATCATAAAAAAAATCCCAATTAAAGTAGGGTGGGCAAAGTCATCTAATCATTAATACTCATTTGAAGCCAACGGTTTTTGCCCACCCTACAAGCTTAAAAGGTGAAAAAAATCCCAATTAAAGTAGGGTGGGCAAAGTCATCTAATCATTAATACTCATTTGAAGCCAACGGTTTTTGCCCACCCTACAAGCTTAAAAGGTGAAAAAAATCCCAATTAAAGTAGGGTGGGCAAAGTCATCTAATCATTAATACTAATTTGAAGCCAACGGTTTTTGCCCACCCTACAAGCTTAAAAGGTGAAAAAAATCCCAATTAAAGTAGGGTGGGCAAAGTCATCTAATCATTAATACTAATTTGAAGCAAACGGTTTTTGCCCACCCTACAAGCTGACTAACAACCTTCAACCTTCAACCTTACCAAACCTTCAACCTTCAACCTTACCAAACCTTCAACTTTCAACCTTCCCAAACCTTCAACAATCAATAGCCAACAAAATCGTTTCCATCTCTTCCCTTGACAATCCCCCATGACCGCCCAACTTGTGTTGTTCAAACCGGTCTTCTTCATACCACCAAACCGTTTCATACTTATTCGGTAAAATCACTAAATTGCCTAACCGATTCAGCAATAGTGGCGATATTTCACCTGTACCGAAATAGCCTTGCTCAAGTAATGTTGTAGTGCGATACACTGTTGCTCGATCTGCCAACTGCTCCGTCAGCAAATCATAGACTTTATCCAAATGGTCTTCCTGAATATACAACACCATATCCCGACATGATCCTGCTGGCACCAACAGTTTACCTTGGGCATTCCGTTTAATAAACTGCTCAATGGAAGGATTAAGCTGATTCAAATAAATAGTAGTCTCTGGTGAAATCTCTATTTGTCCATGATCAGCCGTAATTAGTAATAATGTATTCTTCAGCTTACCAGCTACCTGCTGATATAAAAGTCGCTCCATAGTTAGCAAAAGTGTGCTAACTTCAGCCTGGAACTGCAGGGAGCCAGGACCGTATTTATGAGCGATGCCATCAACAGTATCCAAATACAGGAAAAAGTAGCTCTTATCGGATTCAGCGATCGCGGCTTCAGTCAGGTTAACTAATGCTTCAGGAATAGTTTTGTAGGGAACAATACTTGCCCCATCACACACCACTCGTGAAAAGGGAGAGTAAGCATAATTGTAGTGTTGAAAACAATAAGATTTAACACCATACTGTTGCAATTTTTGATAGAGAGTTTGGGTAGGGAAAAGGCTTTGCTCAGAAATGCCAGTTGTTTGCAAGGTTCCCCGTTGCTTATCACCCGCAAACGAAAACATCAACGGAGCAATAATATCATCCAACAGCGGCTCATAGTAAAACCAATGGAAGACACCACTCTCACCAACCGGAAGCCCTGAGTGAATAGTAGTCACATGAGCAGCAGTTGTAGAAGGAAACTGGGTAGTCAATTTAGAAGCGACACCTTCCACTACAAACCGCTTCAAAAATTCCGATTGTTCAACATAGTCCTGAAAAAAGCGCCACCCGAAAGCATCAACAAAAATCAGAATAACCTTATCATAGCGTTCCGGTAATTCTCCTAATACACTCCTAGGTAATCCCATGTTTCCTTGACCCGTGAGCAGATGATAGATCATCTGGGGAATCTGGGAGAAACAATAGGAGTCATAAAGGGGCTTACCAATGTTGTCATTTAGTCTAGCGTTTTCAATAGCTTTTAAGGAGTCAGAGTTAATCATAGATAGCAAGGGAACAGGGAATCGGGAATCGGGAACAGGGAACAGGGAATCGGGAGTCGGGAATCGGGAATCGGGAATCGGGGAAAAATCCTGTTTAGTTCATTACTATATGGAAACGCTATTCTATAGGATTTGTTAATCGATAATTTAAACTACTTTAAATTTAACACAACCAAAAAAAAATATCAAATTTATTTAAAAAAAATCTATTTATAGCCGTTGATAGCCTAATGATGTATATAGTATTTTTCCCCTGTTCCCTGTTCACTGTTCCCTGTTCCCTCAACAAAAAAATAATTTTCCAAAACCCTTGACAAAAACAGTTATAATCATTACGATTATAACTGTAAATAAAAAGCAAAAGGTTCACCTTATGCCTTCAAAATTACCGCCTAACTCAGATAATAATCCTGACGAGTCTTCCCCAAAAAAAATCCCTGTTCAGCATATTTTAAAGGGGTCCCGCAAGGCCATACTTAATACGATGCATACCCTGTATGTACTTCGTTACACGGAAATTTCCGACTGGACTCCTCTTCAGCCAACGGGCATTCCGGGAGAGTTCATCACAATTACCGTCAAGTACTTGATTATCCCGTAAAACCTTAAATTCCTGGGGGGTTTTCCCCCCGGAAAAACCATCGGGTCTAATCAGATAGGATCATGTCTGGATAGGAAAAAAAAATGAATAACATAAGGTAACCTTACTAGCCGTGGATAGTATTTCTGCGGCTATTTTTTTGGGGTTAGGAGGTTGAAGGTTATTGTGTTGAAGGTTATTGTGTTGAAGGTTATTGTGTTGAAGGTTATTGTGTTGAAGGTTAAAGGTTATTGTGTTGAAAGTAATTGTGTTGAAGGCGTAGGGTGCGTTAGGGACGGGCTAGCCCTGATTTTCGACATCTTTCCCAGTTTTGGGACAGCCCGTCCCGTAACGCACCACCGGATAAAACCGTAATTCCCCGATTCCCGATTCCCGACTCCCGATTCCCGATCCGATTCCCGACTACTATATACTTATTCCAAATTCCAGTTAAGACTTGAGGAGCAGGGGTGATGACTTCAACAGAGAAAGTACTGGTGGCTGGTGCTACAGGTGGAGTTGGACAGCTAACGGTGGCCAAGCTACTAGAAAAAGGTTTTCAGGTTAGTGTTCTCACTCGCAGTGCTGAAAAAGCTCAGCAAATGTTTGATAACCGAGTAGAGATTATGGTTGGTGATATCCGCTATCCCTCTAGCCTCCCCCCTGCCATCCAAAATGTTACTCATATCATCTGTTGTACTGGAACGACTGCTTTCCCTTCTAATAAGTGGGATTTCGACACAATGGATCAGGCGAAAGGATTCCCAAGTGTGATCGAGTGGCTCAAGATCTATCTCAACCCCACCTACGCTCGTACTAAAGCCAAAAATAGTCCTGAGCAAGTTGATGGTATAGGAGTTAGCAACCTGGTAACAACAGCTCCTAAAGATCTGAAGCGGTTTGTCTTTGTATCCTCTTGTGGTGTGCTACGGAAAGATAAACCACCCTATAGTATTCTTAATTCCTTTGGTGTACTCGATGCCAAACAAAAAGCAGAAGAAATCATCATTAATTCAGGATTACCGTATACTATTATTCGCCCAGGACGATTGATCGACGGTCCGTTTACCTCCTATGATTTAAACACTCTGTTGAAAGCGACAACAGCAGGAAAATTAGGGTTAGTCTTAGGTACCGGGGATACTTTATCAGGTCAAACTAGCCGGATTGATGTCGCATCAGCTTGTGTAGAATCCATTGCTAACTCTGTTACAGTTGGAAAAGTTTTTGAGCTGATAAATAGGGGAGCGAGACCATCAGTGATTGATTGGGCAGGGCTATTTTCTACTCTGGAGTACTTAAGCATTTAGCTATCAGCCGTCAGCGGTCAGCGGTCAGCGGTCAGCGGTCAGCTTATTTTATTCAAAAGCTGTTCGGTGTAGCTTGCCCTACGGCGTTGCTTAATAATGGAATGATTTCAAGACTTTTGTGGAATGGGCATCTTGGTGGAACTGGCATCTTGCCAGTTTCAATATATTTTCGGGCGGGCAGGATGCCCACTCTACTCCTATTCAAAAGAAGATTCAGCAACGCCTGGCCTACGGCCAATGGCTGATAGCTGAATGCTGATAGCTGAAAGCTGAAAGCTGAATGCTGATAGCTGAAAGCTGAATGCTGATAGCTGAAAGCTGATAGCTGATAGCTGAAAGCTTACCTCCCGATTTCCTACTCCCCACTCCCTACTCCCAACCCTCTCGCTAACGTAAACCCTTCAGCACTTCCTAAAGAGACTTGGTTAGGTAATTGCAAAGCCGCTAACGTAGAATTGTCCAAGAGCAGGTAAGATTGAGTTGAACACAACTGTTTTAAAGTATTTTCATCTTGGGGAATCACTTTGCGATCGCTATAAAAATCTAAACTAGGACGCTGATAGGAAAAAGACGTATAGATAATATCCCCTGGAGCCGTATTTTCCTGAATCAAAGCCGCCACTGGCTTAACTGGAAATGCTTCATTTAACTCCCAGAGCCAAGAGTGAGAACTCATTAATAATACCAAAGTTATATACATCCCTATCAATAAAATTGGGATAAAATTGCGGTTATGCTGTTTAATTGTCCAAGCCGCTAGGGTCATGGTTAGGCTTACCACCATACCCATAAGGATTAAAACCGGTTGGGGATCTGCCAAGATAAAATAAATACATCCCCCTAAAGCAGCTACTCCAATAAATCCTAAAATAATTGTTAAAATCTTAGGATAACGACTCCAATGTTGCCAAAATACAGTGAGTTTAGCGGCAACAGCTATAGCAAAAAAGGGATACACAGGCATAATATACCAGGGTAGCTTAGTGGCCATCATAGAAATAATTGTCAAATAGCCGATAGTCCCAATTAAAATTAAACTCCCCCAACTCGTGAGGGGTTTTCGCCAAGCTAGATAGAATCCTCCTAGCCAAAACAATAGCCAAGGGAAAGTATACTTAATTAACTCCAAAAGATAATACCACGCTGATCCTTGATTCCCTTCCACCTTTTCAGAGATGCGAGCAAATCCTTGAGAGAGAAAATGAACATGCCAAAAGGTTGCTCCATAATGCTGCCATTGGGCAATATACCAAACCAAAACCGGTGCGTAACCTAGGACTATGCCCAACCAAAAATAGCGACTTTTCAACAACCCTAAGGTTTTATTGGCCAGAATAAAGACCAAAGCAATTGCCCCTAGAGGCACAACTAATAGACCTTTTGTGAAAGTAATTAGTCCTAAACAAACTCCGATCCCAATTGCCCAATAAGACTGAGCCTGACAAGCTTTAAGTAAGCAAAATAGCAACAGCAAAAACCAAGTATTGATCATGCCATCCAGCATTGCCAAACGTCCGTGGCGCACAACTGGCAACAGGGTTAAGTAGACGCTAGCGGCAAATATGGCACTGAGACGTTGAAGGAATAGTTCTCGTGCTACTAAATAGAGCAGTGGTACTCCACACGCTGACAAAAAAGCACCAGGCAAACGAGTAGTGAATTCTTGGACACCCCCTACTTTATAGCTTAAAGCAATCAGCCAAG
>NZ_JAAHGN010000296.1:0-7510 GCF_010672485.1 Moorena sp. SIO2C4
GTAGACTGTGACGATAGGTAGAAAGTTCCAGAGCTTGGTCAATCCGTTGTTTGTGTTGTTGGAGTTGGGCATCTAGCTCATGGATGCACTCTAGAAGCTCTGCAAGTATGAAGGGTTCCTCAGTGATGGCATTGTGGAGTGCATCTCTGGCACACAGAATCTCTAGAGCTTGTTGATCACTCAAGGGAGAATCTGTGGCTAGGGACTGGAGGGCAGCTCGATATTGACCAAAAAAATGGGTCTCAAGCCCTGTCCTTCTAGGAGACGAAACCTTAGAATAAAGGAGCCTTTATGGTTGTTCAGCTATACGTAAAAGAGGTGGGATCCGTGGCGAATTTAATTCTTAATACGGAAAGCGCACCTTTGGTTAAAACTTGGCGAATTTTGGCTCCTTTATTCTTACGGTAACTTGAGGCCGTAGGCCACGCTTGGCCGTAGGCCACGCCAAAGGCGAACGCGAACAAATCATTAAGTTCTCTAATTTAAAAATTCATTTTCTTAGCCACTTCTTTGAACGAATTTTCAATGGCCGCGAGACTCTCAGTGGTCAATATTTTTTGGCGGTACTTAGTTACGCATACTAGGTGCATTTGCAAGGAGCTTAATACTGTGCCAATATTCCGTAAACCCATTGTCAAATCTTGTAGATTACACTATAATCGGAGTACAGACCAACTATAAAACGCCAATTGAAAGCAAGATACCAATATCGTTTTTATCCAACTGACCAACAGAAACAGGACTTAGCTAGGCTGTTTGGCTGTGTCAGAGTCGTGTGGAACGATGCTCTGGCTATTTGCAAGAAATCTAAGAAGGTTCTAAAATCTGGAGACTTACAGAAACTGGTCATAACTCAGGCTAAAAAGACCGAAGAAAGAAAATGGTTGTCTGAAGTGTCAGTCGTTCCTTTGCAGCAGTCCGTAGCTGATTTGGGAGTTGCTTTTAAGAACTTATTTGAGTCGCACAATGGAAAACGAAAAGGACGAAAAGTTAGGTCTCCACGATTCAAAAAGCGTTCCAATAATCAATCAGCAAGATTAACTCGCAGAGGTTTCTCTATTCAAGGTGATGGAGTTTACTTAGCCAAGATTGGGGTAGTCAAACCGATCTGGTCTAGGGAATTGCCATCTGATCCAAGCTCTGTGACCATTATCTTAGATTGTGCTAACAATTATTTCTTGAGCTTTGTAGTAGATATTGAGCCTGTTCAAGTTGATGCCAAGAACCAAAGCATTGGGATTGATCTAGGTATCAAGACTTTCGCGGTAATGAGTGATGGGGGTCATGTCAAGAGTCCTGACTATTCAAAACTAGATCGAAAATTACGCAAACAAACACGAAAGTTTGCTAGACAAGCCAAGGGGTCTAACCGGAGGGAGCAAACTCGCATTAAGATCGCAAGACTAAATAATAAAATCGCCAACAAAAGGAAAGACTTCCTGCATAAGTTCTCAACTAGGATAGTCAGCGAGAACCAAGTAATTGTCCTAGAAGACCTTAACGTGTCAGGAATGGTCAAAAATCGCAAACTAGCGCGAGCTATTAGCCAGCAAGGTTGGTCAGAATTTAGGAGTCTAGCTCAAGCAAAATCAGATAAATATGGCAGGGATTTTCGGGTTATAAGCCGTTGGGAACCCACTAGTCAAATCTGCTCAGATTGTGGGTTCAAGTGGGGGAAACTCGATTTGTCCGTACGCTCAATACTCTGTGTTAATTGTGGAACCGAGCAGGACAGAGACATAAACGCTGCTAGAAACATAGAAAAAGTCGGCATGGGGCATCGGCATGACTCTAAATGGGCAAGGAGGGGCGATAAGACTGTTGAGACCGTAGGTCACGCGGGGCGCGTTCGGCAGCACACCCCGATGATCTGTCAAGAATCACCGTTCTTCTAGGACGGTGAGTATGTCAACATATCTGCCCTGGCTTTTGTAGAGTAATGCCAGATTATTGAGGCTGGTTGCTACATCGGGATGGTCTTGACCGAGCAGTTTTTTCTTCCGTGCTAAGGCTTGTTGATAGAGGGGTTCGGCTTTCGGATATTTCCCCTTGTAAAAGTAGAGGAATGCTAGATTATTGAGGCTTTCTGCCACATCACGGTGTTCTTCTCCCAAGATTTCCTGCCGAATCTCTAATGCTCTCTCAGCTAGGGGAATCGCTTCTGAGTACTTTCCTTGCTGAAAAAGCTCAATGGCTTGCTGATTGAGTTGAGAGGCTTCTGCTAGGGATAACTCTTCAGCCCTTTCACTCCCTGGTGAACTGGGTTGTTGAGCAATGATACTTTGCCCCCAGCTAGACCTAGGGAAAGCCACTCCCATTGCCATCACACCGACAACGGTGGCTAAAATTGCTGCTCCCTTAACAGATAGGTTTTGATTCATTTCCTGAACACCGTTTGAGATACGCAACAAACCTCACGATAGGAAGTGGGGGTGATACAGTAGTGTGCCACTCACTATTATTCTTCCACTGAAATTATAGCTATTGGGATTTATAGCAACCGAAGTATAGTTTAGTTAGCAAGTAGAGTGGGCAGTGCTTGAGACAGATCAGATCAGCTGGCCTTTAGGCGTAGGTAGGCACTACTCACCGACGATTAATCCCAATGGTGCCAGATGTGAGTATAAACATTTCCAGGATCACGAATTGTCTTAAAAAACTATAGTCAATCAAGGTTTTATCCTAATAACTTACCCTTTAAATATTTATATAAAATTCCTTGTTCGTTACCGTAACGATAATTTTTACAAGCTCCTTGAGTTTGAATAATTTATGTGATGGGAATAGTTTAATTATCAGCAGACTCTAATAATTTAATCGCACTCTTGCGGAATTTAATAGTCATTTTTAATCCCATCTGTTAGATCAGTTACTTCTTCAGTCTCATAGTCTTGAGGTAAGCCAAAGCTGGTGTCAAGCTCTTGTTGCTCTTGATCACTAACGTAAGGCATTAACATATGACAGAGTAAGAGTCTTTCTTCTCTCAAAACTTCTCGGATGCTTTCTTTAATCAGTGTTTTTAAGTCTTGAGTTTCCATCGCTTTTGAATTAAAGGTTATTTTTTTAATTATATACCAAAGGGAACAGGGAACAGGGAACAGGGAGCAGGGAGTAGGGAACAGGGAGTAGGGAACAGGGAACAAACATTCTATCAATTGATTTAGGATTGCTATAGCATTTTTTATACTAGGAAGTCGGGAGTCGGGAGTTGGGAGTCGGGAGTAAAGTGAAAAAAAATAGCCGTAGAAATACTATCCACGACTATTTCAATTTTTTATGTCACAAAATTAGCAAATATAACCTGCTCTGATTAGCCAAAGGTCACGCTACAAAACCAGACCAAAACCTTGGCCGGGGGAGAAAACCCCCCCAGAAATTTAAGGTGTTATGGCAACAACCAATACTTGGTGATTGTAGTGATTACTTCCCCTGGAACATCAGTCGGTTCCAGAGGGGTCCATTCCGCTATCTCTGCATAGCCTAATGCGTAAAGCATCTGCATGCTATAAATTACTGCTTCACGAGAACCTTTCAGAGTTTGATGAGCAGGTTGTTTCTTGAAGTTTTGCTTGAATTGTTGTGACATCATAAAAAACTTAATTTCGGTTTATATTGATTATTGTAATGATTATGATTTGAGTAGTCAAGGGTTTTAAAAAGTTTTTTTTGGGATTTTTATGGTTAATAAAAAATTAGCGATCGCTGTTAGCGGAAGCTTCGCTTCATCGCGTAGCGTTAGCTTTGCGGCTCTTCCCTCTGTTCAAGGACAACCAATTAAAATGTTGATTGGGGGAGGAATTGTCATTA
This sequence comes from Moorena sp. SIO2C4, assembly GCF_010672485.1. Taxonomy (NCBI): domain Bacteria; kingdom Bacillati; phylum Cyanobacteriota; class Cyanophyceae; order Coleofasciculales; family Coleofasciculaceae; genus Moorena; species Moorena sp. SIO2C4. The sequence goes on from NZ_JAAHGN010000296.1 coordinate 3,808, forward strand.
TAGTTGGTAATTTATCAGCTGCTTGGGGACTAGATGAAGAGCTTGCTCTACCACGAGAGATGATCCGCACTGCTGTGGGAAATGGGTATTAATATCCTGCATTTTGCTTGGTGTCGGCGGCAACTAACTCTGCATAGTAGGAACATTGCTCTCCAACACCCTAGTTTGCCATCTTCTCCAACTAGGCCAAAAACTCTTCCAGAATCACCGATGTCTCCAACACAGAATAGGAAAAGAAAAAAACTTTTGATTTGTTAAATTTTTGATAATTTAGAATTGGGAATTTATAATTTATAATTTAGAATTGGGAATTTATAATTTAGAATTGGAATATGCCTGTCGTGTTGGTACAAAAACTCTTTTCTACTTTGGTCAGACAATTATCACTGGTGCTAAAAACTGGAGTTTGTGGACATCACCTCTGGCTCGGTGTAGATAATAGTCTATACAGACACAATAAAAACCAGTGACTATTCAAACTCAACGTACTAGTGGTTTTATCGACCCCTGCCCTTATATTGCTATCGGGTCTACACTACTGGTATTTTTAGCCTTATTCCATGGTTATCGGTTCCAGAAAACACTGCTATCTACTACCGTCAGTGCCAGGGAAGAGGAACCGCTGCAACTTCAAACACTGTCCCTCAAGCGCCAGCTGATTGGTGCTCTTCGCATAGAAGCTAAAGCAAAAATTCCCCTTAACCGATGGGTTACTTATGAAATCCAGTTACTCGATGGCCAAGGTCAAGCATTCGCCTCCGCCATCAAGCAAGCCTGGAATGAATCAGGAACTTGGTATGATGATGGGGAGTCTGGTAGTTGGCAAGACGATGACCTGTTAGCAGGACTTGATGTTCGCGCCAAGCAGGAAGAGATGGTGACCATTGCCATTGCAGTTTTGGAGTATGGGGATACATCAGGAAAAGTACTTGATCAACCAGTGCCGTTTCAGGTAACTGTCCAAAATGGAGTGATAGATACGCGCTATCTTTGGCCAGGTTTAGTGGGGACATTATGTCTGACCTTGATGACTTTATATGCAACGCCATTAACCGGGAAAAAAGCCATCTTCAAAACGATTAACGATAGCGACCCCAGCGATCGCGCTACTGTCGGTGGTGCAAATCGCCTTGTGCGGGTTAAAGTTGATGTTAAGGCAGATGAAACTTCCCCATCAAAACTAGAAGTTCGCCTTTTTCTCAAGGACTCCTATGGTGAGCAAATCTATAACCATTCGTTTCCCTTGCCTATGACCTATCTCAAAAACAACGGCAAGATCAAGGGAGCAACAGGTAAACTACAAACATTCTTCCTGTTGGAATCTCGCAGTTCCTATGGCTTCTATGTGGAAGTATGCCCAGATGCATCTGTCGATCGCACAACCTTGAGAGTTATTGATGGCAACCGTACCTTCACAAGCGTTGAGGTGGTAAAAATTAGTCCAACCTTTGATACGCCATGAATAGCTTATATCATGTCCGGATAATTAGTTATCAAAAACCTTATTCGATGAAACCTTACTTCTTTACTTCTGCCTTCTGCCTTCTGCCTTCTGCCTTGTTTTTGCCCTTAGTATAAGTATTCAACCGGACATGATATTAGAAACAGCTAGGGGAGTGTCAAACAGTTTTAGCTGTTTCACGGGCTTCGAGCAAGATGCTCCCACTACGCGAGCAAGATGCTCGCACTACTTCTATTTTCCATCCAGGAATTGATCCCATGTTGACTAAAATTTTGACAGCGACGACAGTTGCGATCGCACTATTTACCATAATCGCAGGTTACACTCAGCGTTCAGCCCTTGTCCTGCGGGAAGAAAAACAAAATAACTACTGGCCCCGACATCGGACATATTTATCCGGTTACTATTATCTAGGTATTTGGAAATCGTCCCCCAATCGCTCAGACTATGGTAGCTTTCGCGGAGGCGGTCCGGCTACCGGGAAATAGACGATGGAAGATGCGATATCAGATGGGAAACCGATACCTAACTCTAGCATCCCATCCCTCAAACGGGACCAGCGTTGGTTGCTCATGATTGCTGCTGCGGTTTCCTCAATTTGTGGACTAGCGGTAGAACTGTTGCTGGGAACTCTAGCAAGTTACTTGGTAGGGAATCAAGCTCTATCCTATGGTATTTCCGTTGGAGTATTTCTCGCAGCAATGGGTCTAGGGTCTTACCTGAGTCAGTTTATTGCTGTCAATCAGACCAATTCCCCATCTCTACAACACCAACTACTCTTAGTCTTTGTCAAAGTTGAACTACTCATTGCTCCCCTAACTGCCCTATTGCCTTTAGGACTATTTGCTGTATTTGTTAGGAATGGTTCCATCTGGCTGGGTTTATTCTTCGTCACTATTGTCCTGGGAGTACTAGCAGGACTGGAAGTGCCGCTACTGACCCGAATTCTGGAATTGGACAAAGGGGTGCGGGAAGCATTAGCAGGTGTTTTAGCCTTAGACTATTTGGGAGCACTACTGGGTTCCCTGGCTTTTCCCATCCTCTTATTACCCATTATCGGTTTATTTCCTACGGCTTTTGTCTTAGGGTCATTACCGGCCTTGATGGTGTTTGCCATTGGCAGACGCTTTCCCAGACTGCGGCCCTGGGGATATTTGGGTTTAACCCTAGGTATTCTCCTGTTTACCTTGGCTCCCTTAGCCATTCCGATTAGCGACAAGCTGGAAAATACTCTGTATAGTGGGCCAGTGATCACCCGCATCCAGTCTCCCTACCAACGCATTGTCCTCACACGACAAGGACAGGATGTTCGTCTCTTCCTCAATGGCGATTTGCAATTTTCCACCCTCGACGAATACCGCTACCATGAAGCTTTAGTGCATCCCGCCATGAGTGCTAGTGTTGGTAGGCGTCGGGTTCTGGTGTTGGGTGGAGGTGATGGTATGGCCTTGCGGGAAGTGCTCAAATGGCCAGAAGTCGAACGAGTCCTACTCATCGATTTAGACAGCGAGGTTGTCAAGTTAGCTAGTCATCACCCTCAATTAGTCCAAGTTAACGATAACTCTTTTTCCGACCCCCGTGTCGAAGTGTTGTATGCTGATGCTTTCATTAGGGCACCCGCACTCAACGAAACCTTTGATGTGATTATTGCCGACTTTCCCGACCCCGATCAAAAGATTATTGCCAAGCTTTATGCAGAAGGATTCTACCGCCGTCTCTTACCGCGATTAGCAGACAAAGGCATTTTTGTGACTCAGGCATCTAGTCCCTTTTTTGCTCCCAATGTTCTGAGTTGTATTGCCGCAACCTTGGAAAATGTGGGACTATTAGTTCATCCCTATGTTATAGATGTCCCCAGCTTTGGGCCTTGGGGTTTTGTCCTAGCATCAAGGCGATCGATTCAGCCGGACACCCTCAATTTATCCGTATCAACTCGCTTTCTGACCCCAGGCATTTTACACTCCTTGTTTGAGCTGCCAGGAGATATTAAGTTGGGTAATGTCGAGGTCAACCGCCTTGCTCATCCTGTGATTGTACGCTACCAATCTGACCCCCGTTGGGCAGCTTACTAAAAAAATTGGGTTTAAAGCCCCGTCCTTCTAGGACGGCTTTCTATTGAAAACTGTTCTGACGTTTGTCGCCAGTTAGCAAGTAGGGTGGGCAGTGCTTGAGACAGATCAGATCACCTCAGCTTTGTGCTTAGATAGGCACTGCCCACCGACGATTAATCCCAATGGTGCC
>NZ_JAAHGN010000297.1:0-7507 GCF_010672485.1 Moorena sp. SIO2C4
CTTACTTGATTTATGAAGAGTGGTGGGTGACTTCGAAGATGTTAGTGATCCAGTGTTAGTAATCCTATTATGTTAAATCCTAGTGCTAATGGCAATAAGAATGCCTGATCTGGATAGCGTTCAGTTAAACCAAGTTGTGTGTTGGCTTGAACATCCCCTTTTCGGGTATATACAGCTCATCTTGCTGACGTTTCCGCCTCGGACTACATTCGAGACAGTATTTAGGAGGCTTACCAGGATAGCACTCACGAGTAGTCATATGATGGCATTTCGGGCAGAAAAAGGTAACTGGACGGGTATGGATCGTACGAGTATGAGCACGCACGATAAAGGTTTGAGAAGGCATAAGTGATCAACGTATCAATAGTTATCTAGCAACAGTTATCTAGCAACCTGAGTGTGATATAGTTGTTCTGGTGCCGACAGCAATTCTAGGTATATCCCTAGGCAGTACCTGCCGTAACTAGATCATCTCTATCATCTAGAGTCAGCATTTCTGCTTGTTTGATGATCTTAGGCAAAACTTCGTCAGCAATAACTAAACTCCTAAATAGTTAATACTGATCGCTTTTGCTCGCATCAGCTATTTTTGATAAAGTTTAGTATGGTGCTAACGTTACACAATAGCAGATTCATGCTAAATCCGTCAGACTACTAGAATCGAGATTAATATTTGATTGTGCGTACGCGCCATTGCGACCTTGCATTTGTGAGCCGATTTCCAACTCTCCTAACCCTCCAAAGTCCGAACTGTAAGCACCTGGGGTGGTGTCGAATCCGGGGGATAGAGAAAATCCACCTGTAGCTGCCTAACTTCTTCAGGGGCTAAATTCAACGTCACCAATGGATGCCCTGGCTGTCCTCGTCGCTGCACTAAATGCACATAGCGCGTCTGAGCCTTTCGATCATCATCATCATAATTTATTCTGAGTGTACCCCGAAAGAACACGTTTTCAACCCGTGGGTTCAAAAACAGCAGTCGATCAGTACCCCCCTCATCCTTCAATGGCGTTTGCAGCGATACCGTCACCGTTTGGGGTTGATTAGTAGTATTCTTCAATGGTAAAGTTATATTGTATTCTACCCCATAATTACTGTGGGCAAAGTAGGCCGTATCGGGATAGCGCCTTAACATCGGTGCACTTTGAATTTGCCCTGTACTCAGAGTAATCAGATGTAGGGTCCCCAACACATAAGAAAATGCCTGCCCGAGCTGAGGAATACTCAAATAGTTAACATTTGGATTATCTTGAATCAGCACTTGCCATTGAGAACCTTGGGAAACACCAGCCACCCGACCAAACACCGTCGGTTCTTGAGGTGGTTCGAGAGGAGTGGGTATCGGTCCACGGGGTTGAGCTAAGCTACCCGTATCCAGTAGGTTTTGCCATTCTGCTACCGTAGGTTCCCGATAGTTTCCATTGCCATCACGAGGGGCTTTCATCGCTAAGTTAGCCAGATACACCATCCCATCACTTCGTAACCGCATCATGGTAGAACGACCATTGGAAGCTGGTGATCGTTTAACTGGAATTGGCTGATTCATTAACATCTGGCTTTGTTTTGCCTTCAGCACCAGTTTAGCGGGAAACATTTCTTTGAGAATTCCCCTGAGTACATCATTCATTGTCCGACTGCCAGGACCAGCATAGACTGTACCGTTGGGATTATCTACCATATCCGGCAACGAGATAAACGGTGCATCTGGGGTAGACAGATAACTCGCCCCTTGCAAGACGTCCACTGTAACAGGTGTGTCATTGGGATTATAAACTATCAATCCTTGGTAAAGGGGATGGGTTTCCGCCTGAGTCTCTGCTCTAGCAATATGGTGGCTAAAGATATCAAACCGTCCATTAAAGCCATAGTCAAGGTGGGCAGAAGCAACTTGTTTCCCTTCCGGTGAAAACGTAGACAGCAAAATTCCCTCACTTCTGACTAGTTCTGGACTATTGCTATTAAAGACAGGCACCTGATCCAATTGCCCTGGTAAACTACGAACATCATCAGGATAAACTTCCACTCCAGCAATATACTGAGGTGGAACAGCATAGATGTTTAACGCCCGACACAGCAAAGCCGCTACTTCACCACGGGTAGCACTCTGATTTGGTTTGACCTGTTTGATATTGGGATAGTTAACCACAATAGTATTAATTGCTGCGGATGCGATCGCATTTTTAGCATACTGGGGAATCTGGGTAGCATCAGTAAAATACCGTCTGATAGTTCCATCGGGATCTGACGGGATAGGGAAATTCTTTGCTCCTGCTAAAACTGCGATCGCTTGCACTCGAGAAATGGACTCATTGGGTTTAAATCGTCTGCCAGGATAGCCCGAAAAAAATCTTCGCTTGTAGGCATCTTGAATCACATTTTTGGCCCAATGATTACTAGGTACGTCCTTAAAACGAATACCACCCCGCTGAATCGGTGCTGAGGGAAAGGCATTCAGCATTAAGACGGCAAACTCAGCGCGGGTAATTCTAGAATTAGGACGAAATTTACCATCCGGGTAACCACTGACCAACTTACGATCCCGCAGTTGGTTGATACAATCTCTCGCCCAATGATTTTCCAGGTCAGGGAAAGTAGCGGTATTGGTCATAAGTAGTATGTAGTCTAAACTGCTTGAGTGTGGGTAACTAACTTGGAATTTTTTACTTCAAGCCCACGATCAGTTCTATTTATGATATTGTTGGTCAATTAACCGGGGTGTTATCCCCTGTAACAACATACTCAACATAGTCCTTATCTATGTTGCTAACATAAATTTCATAATAAAACAATAAAAACTACGATTGGTTCAATGACTGACAATTCTAAAATCCAAGACCAAGATGATTCGACCATAGACTCTTCCCAAGATAACCTAGAGGAAAAAGTTATCAAGCCATCAGTTCTAGGAACTATTCCGGTTGCTCCAGATGGGTTTAAGTCTGGCTTCGTGGCGATTGTAGGACGTCCGAATGTGGGGAAATCCACACTGATGAATAAACTGGTAGGGCAAAAAATTGCTATCACTTCGCCCGTGGCTCAAACCACCCGAAATCGGCTGCGAGGTATCTTGACCACACCGGAAGCTCAGTTGATTTTTGTGGATACGCCAGGGATTCACAAACCTCATCATCAACTGGGTAAGGTCTTGGTGAAAAATGCCCAAATAGCGATTGAGTTAGTGGATGTGGTGCTGTTGGTGGTGGATAGTACGGTGGAGGCGGGAGGAGGCGATCGCTTTATTGTTGATCTACTGAGCCATACTAAGACACCAGTAATTTTGGGTGTGAACAAATCAGATATACAACCTCGACACAGTAGGGGAGAATCAATCGATGCTAGTTATGCTAAACTAGCTACTGCTCAAGGCTGGGAAGTCGTAAAATTTTCTGCCCTGACAGCTGATCGCTTAGACCTATTGCAGCAGAAATTAATTGAACGCTTAGAACCAGGGCCATATTATTATCCCCCTGACTTCTTAACCGACCAGCCAGAACGGTTTATCATGGGGGAATTGATTCGAGAGCAAATCTTACTCCTAACTCGTGAGGAAGTCCCCCACTCGGTTGCTATTACTATTGATTTAGTAGAGGAGCAACCAAAAATTACCCGTATTTTTGCTACGATCAATGTAGAGAGAGACTCCCAAAAAGGTATTTTAATTGGAAAAAAGGGTAATATGCTCAAACAAATTGGTACTGCGGCTCGTCAACAACTTCAAAAGTTAGTTGCTGGTCAAGTTTACCTGGAATTGTTTGTGAAAGTAAAACCGAAATGGCGACAATCTCGCTTACGGTTATTAGAGTTGGGATATCGGGTTGAGAAGTAATAGTAAGTCTACTATAGCTATAGTATTTTTTGCTATGTAAACTTATGAGTGATAGAAATACAGATAAATTTTAAACTTGGTTCAAGAGCTAATTTTAATACTTAATCATTAACAATTAGTCTAAACTGCAAATACTTGTTCAACTGTCAAAGCTAACTCGGGAAATGTTTGTGATTCAATCTTTTTATTTCCTGTAAATTCTGTCAGATCATAAAACCCATCAACTAAACGCAAAACCGAAACCTTAGACTTAATTGGATCAACAATCCAATATTCAGGCACTTCCCGCACCGCGTATTCAGAACGCTTGTAGCGGTAATCATCTTGGGGATTACCTGCACTAACAATTTCTACTGCTAGTAGTGGTGCTGATTCCAGCACCGCTGATGACATGGAACGGATAGCTTGCCGCTGATTTTCTGAGATAATGACTAAATCAGGAATTCTAGATTTATTCTCAGCTGTGCGAACCCCAAGATTACCAGGCATAACAACCCAATCTAAACTAACCCTCTCAATTTCTCTATCAAATTGCTTGAATAAAAAAAGCATAATCAGGGCATGTAGTCCACTAGCAGGTGGCATAGCAATAAGCTCTCCATTAACAAGCTCATACTTGTAGTCAGTGTCATCATGGTAGGAAAGATAGTCTTCAAATGTGTAAAACTTTTTGGCAGTTTGAATCATTTGAGTTGCCTCCTAGAAAACCGTTTTATTAGTGTAGTTAAGGTGGGTTTTGTAGACGGTTGACGGTTAACCGTCTACAAAAACCTATTGTAGGTTTATTTCTAGTGGTTTATTTATCTGAATCTACCGACTCTTCCTGGTCTGGGAGTTCCTGGTCTGGGAGTTCCTGCTCTTCGATTTCCTGCTCTTGATCTGAAATGGGAACCAAAGCAACCGCTGCGATCGCATCTTCATCATCTAACTTTTGCACTCTGACCCCAGTTGCCATGCGAGATTGGGGAGAAATAGCATCAACAGCTTGACGAATGATAATCCCTCGACTAGTGACTATCATCAATTCATCCCCTTCATTAACTACCTGTAGGGCTGCCAGTTGGTCTTTGGGTAAACGGAATTTGGTTGAGCGAACTCCCATACCCGCACGGTTTTGTAGCCGGAATTGGGATACCGGTACCCGCTTACCATAGCCTCCCATAGTGACAATTAATACCCAAGGACCTTGAGCTGCTGTTTCCACCATCTCAGAATCACTAAGGTCTTCTGTCTCTTCCTCTGAATCCTCAGCAGCAGCTAGACTAGCGATGATTTGACCGGACAAAATATCCATACCGATTAATTCATCATCACCCTTTAGTTTCATAGCCTTAACTCCTCTGGTCGCACGACCGAGGGGGCGGAGTTGATCATTGTCACACTTGAAGTGAATTGCCATGCCATGACGAGACCCAATTATGATGCTGTCTTCTTCCCTAGCACGAAGTACCCACCGCAACTGGTCTCCTTCCCCGAGGGAAATAGCAATTAATCCATTTGCCCGAATTTTGCTGAAAGCATCTAGAGCAGTTTTCTTGATGTAACCCTTATGAGTTAACATGACTAGATATTCATCATCCGTAAATTCAGATACCGGTACAATAGAAGTAATTTTTTCTTCGTGGGGAATGGGTAACATCTGCACAATCGGTACCCCCCTGGCGGTGCGAGATACAGCCGGGATTTGGTAGGCACGCAGAGAGTACACTACACCGCGATCGCTAAAAAATAAAATGCTATCGTGGTCGCAGCAAGTGAAGAAATGCTCTACCTCATCATCATCTTTGATCCTGGCAGCAGCTTTACCACGAGTTGCCCGAGCTTGAGCTCTAAACTCATCCACAGGCATGCGTTTGATATACCCTTGCTCAGTCAGCAGAATCACAGCTTTTTCATTAGCAATCAGGTCAGTATCATCCAGTTCCCCTTCAACCTGTTGAATTTGTGTGCGGCGTGGTGTGGCAAAGTTCTGTTTCAGTTGCTGGGCTTCAGTTTCAATAATCTCCAGGATGCGACTTCGGCGAGCTAGGATATCCCTTAAATCCGCAATCCGAACTTGTAATTCCTCATGCTCAGCTTGAATCTTTTGGGCTTCCAAAGCAGTCAGACGGCGCAGCTGCATTTGCAAAATAGCATCAGCTTGGGCTTCAGATAGACTAAATTCTGTAACTAATTGTCCTCGTGCTGTAGTCGTATCCGCCGCCCCCCGAATCACCGCAATCACAGCATCTAAGCTATCTAGGGCAATTAGTAACCCTTGCAGTAAATGATCCCGTTCCTCAGCTTTGCGCAATTGATATTGAGTCCGTCGGGTAATGGTTTCAATGCGGAAATCCAGGAAAACGTTTAAGAACTGCTTTATGGTCAGCAACTGGGGTTCATTGCCCACCAGGGCTAGCATATTTGCTCCAAAATTAGTTTGGAGGGGGGTTTGCTTGTAGAGATTATTCAGGACAACTTTGGGATAAGCATCGCGCTTTAGTTCGATTACGATGCGCATGCCATTGCGATCGCTTTCATCCCGAATATCGGAAATGCCATCAATGCGCTTATCATTGACCAATTCAGCAATCTTTTCGATTAAACTTGCCTTATTAGTTTGGTAAGGTAGCTCAGTAATAATAATGGCTTCCTTGTCTGGACGACCTCGTTGCCCAATCGTTTCAATTTCTGCCACACCTCGCATGGTGATAGAACCCCGACCACTGGTGTAAGCATCTTTAATACCCGATGTTCCTAAAATCTGTGCCCCAGTGGGGAAATCTGGACCAGGGATATACCGCCTTAATTCCTTATCAGTGATTTCGGGATTATGGATCACGGCCACTAAGCCATCCACCAACTCTCCCAGGTTATGAGGGGGGATATTGGTTGCCATACCCACAGCAATCCCCGATGAGCCGTTGAGCAGTAATTGGGGAATCCGTGCCGGTAAGACAGTCGGTTCTTGCTGGGAACCGTCAAAGTTATCAACAAAGTCTACAGTTTCTGACTCAATGTCCCGGAGTAGGGCATTGGTAGCGATCGCTTGCAAGCGGCACTCTGTGTAACGCATTGCCGCTGGGGGGTCGTTGTCTACTGAGCCAAAATTTCCATGACCATTAATCAGAGGCGATCGCATGGAGAAATCCTGAGCCATGCGCACCAAAGCGTCATAAACAGCAGTATCCCCATGGGGATGATACTTACCCAACACTTCCCCCACCACACGAGCGCATTTGCGGAACGGACGCTCTGGGCTTAATCCCAGCTCATGCATCGCATAGAGAATCCTTCGGTGTACTGGCTTGAGCCCATCCCTGGCATCTGGTAATGCCCGACCTACTATGACGCTCATGGCGTATTCTAAATAAGACCGGGACATTTCGTTCCGCAAATTTGTCGGGACAATGCGTTCTTGGGATGTACTCATAGTTGGACAAACTCCCTTATTATCGAGGATTTTGCTAAAAAAATCGGTTAAAATCTCTCAAAAGAGGCTTTTAACACCTTTATTTTCCAAATTTGGCTGGTTATTTTTAAATTTTAACACAAAATCTCGACTATAGCCGGTAACAGAACCACGGGCAAGCCTTAGACAATGAGCAGATTCGCGCTTCTTGTGCAAAAATTATGGGAAAAAGACCGAAAATTTCCTAGGGCAGCTTAGGACATTCACCTCTTCTTGCTGATGTTGACTGA
>NZ_JAAHGN010000298.1:0-7485 GCF_010672485.1 Moorena sp. SIO2C4
TTTGATGACTAAGACTCAAAAACTCAAGACCGTTTAACCGTGGCATTTCTAAATCACAGATAATCAGATCAATACCACTACTTCTGCGCAATAGTTCTATAGCCTCCCAACCATCTTTAGCTTGCACCACATGGTTACCATTTCGTTCTAGAATTAGGCTTAAATTTTGTCGCTCAGTAATGGAATCATCGACAACTAAAAAGGTTTTAGAAAGCTTGGCAGGTTGAAGGTTGGCAGGTTGAAGGTTGGCAGGTTGAAGGTTAGCAGGTTGAAGGTTAGCAGGTTGAAGGTTAGCAGGTTGAAGGTTAGCAGGTTGAAGGTTAGCAGGTTGAAGGTTGGCAGGTTGAAGGTTGGCAGGTTGTTCGCCTTTGGCGTTCGAGAAGGGTAGGTTAGCTGGTTGAAGGTTATCAGGTTGTCTATGATCAGGTTGAAGCTTGTCTGGAAAACCTTGGCCAAAAGGCCACGCTTCGCGAACAACCTTCAACCTGCTAACCTTCAACTCTTCAGAACCTTGGCCAATAGGCCACGCTTCGCGAACAACCTTCAACCTGCTAACCTTCAACTCTTCAGAACCTTGGCCAATAGGCCACGCTTCGCGAACAACCTTCAACCTCCCAACTTTCAACTCTTGATAACTGCCAACCTTCAACAAGGATGGCTGAGATTGAGGGAGCTGCTGTACATAGTTAAGTAACCCTGTACCGTCAATTACCAGGGTCAAACGACCATCGGCCAAAATACTGCAACCATAAACATAGGGAGGATATGCGATCGCATTAGACAGCTGCTTGATCACCAGTTCTTGCTCTTCGAGTACTTGTTCCACTTCTAGTCCTACCCATCCGTCACCGCTAGCCATCAATAGGATCGGATTAATCTCTTGGGGTTTAGTGAGCAAGGGATTCCAAGCTGGTAGTGTCGATACCTGTTGGGATGAGTATTCCAGTAAGCATGAGAGTTGGTAAACGGGAGTGCTATACTCATTCCCCCTGTGATGCCAATTCAGGATTTTTTGATCATTCACCATCTGGATGTGCTCAGATGCTGGCAACACTATCTGTTCAATGTCATTACCCACAAACCCATACACTCCCTGACTAGCTTGAACCACTAGCACCCTGGCATTTCTGAGGGCCTCTTGGATCTGCAAGCAAAAGGTTGTGCCAAGACCCTGCTGGAAGCGAACCTTTACCCGACCGTTAATCCGTTGCAGTTGGGAGCGCACCACATCTAGGCCAATACCTCGTCCAGAAAGTTCGTTAATTTGAGAAACAGTGGAAAATCCTGGCTGACAAAGTAAGTCTAATAGCTGATTTGGCTCCGGTGATTCGCCCAGGGCTTCCAAGTGCTCAACACTGAGCAGGTTGGTTTCCACGGCACGATTATAAATCTTTTCCAAGTCCAGTCCCTGACCATCATCTGTGACTTCAATGATGGTGCGATTTCCTTGATAGAAGGCACGAATTTCAATCTTACCGATAGCAGGTTTACCCCTTTGTTGGCGAACCTCGGAAGATTCAATACCATGGTCGAAACCATTGCGGACTAGATGCAGTAAAGCATCATAGAGATAATCAGCAATGGTTTTATCAACTAGGACATTACTAACACTGAGGGTCAATTCCGCTGACTTGTGATGGACATTAGACAACTGCTGCACCATGGAGGGAAAGGATTTAAGCAGATGTTCCAGAGGTATAGTCCGAGCCGATTGAAGAGTATCCCTCAGCTGAGTTGATAGACGCTGTTCTCGTTCCACACTAGCAGCAGCCGTAGTGGCTAACAAGCTCAGGTCTTCTGTAGCTTGAGTCAGTTGCAGGGTTTCTTCCCATGCCGAATCCCAGAGCTTAGAAATTTGCTGATTAGAGGAATGCTTCTTGAGCTGAGTGCGCAGTTGAGTCAGGGTGTGGCGGTGTTGCTTGAGCCAATTGGAGAGTTTTTCAACTACCCCTTGACAGTTTTCATCCTGCCATCCTAACTGGTTTTGGTTAATCAGTAGTTCCCCAACTAGGTGAGATAGATGTTTAAGACTGTCTAAATCAACGCGCACTGTGGCCGATGTCTTGATCGAGCCCTCTGCTAATGAAGGCACACCAGCCTCTCCAGACTCCCGATCGGGAGGAGACATTGATATTTGGTTTACTTCTTTTCCTGATTCAGAGTTAACCGCTAACTCCGACTCTTGCTTAGAGTCAGTCTGAGCTTGGTTAAGATTGTCTGTTGCTACGGTTTCTGAAGATTCATCCAGAAATATAGTATCTGGAAATATACTATCTGGAAGTATACTATCTCCCTCAAGAGATTCCTCTTCAGGAAACACTTGATTAGTTTGCTGTTGCGCGAGAGGAATATTACCAAAGGTTTCCTCAAGTAATTCATCAAGGGCTGTTGCCGATTTAAGGTTAGCAGGTTGAAGGTTAGCAGGTTGAAGGTTAGTGTTGGTTGAAGGTTGAAGGTTAGTGTTGGTTGAAGGTTGAAGGTTAGTGTTGGTTGAAGGTTGAAGGTTAGTGTTGGTTGAAGGTTGAAGATTAGTGTTGGTTGAAGGTTGAAGGTTAGTGTTGGTTGAAGGTTGAAGTTTGTCTGGAAAACCTTCAACGTTCCAACCTTCAACATTTAACGATTGTGAACCTTCAACCTTCAACGATTGTGAACCTTCAACCTTCAACGATTGTGAACCTTCAACCTTCAACGATTGTGAACCTTCAACCTTCCAACCTTGGCCTTTTGGCCACGCTTCGCGAACAACCTGTAACTCTTCTTGTGACCCAGTTAATTGTTGAAGGGCGAGGCTGGGGTTTCCTCCACGAGTGCGATCGCCTCCTAAGACAGCAGTATGAGCTTCCTGGAAATTCGTTAAGGCAATCTTGGCAATTTCCATCACCTGTTCAGGGTGAGCATCAAGGGCTTTAAGGGTGTTTTCGGCAATGGCTTTAAACCCTGGTAAGCTCAGGGATTCCCCTAACCCTACAAATATTTCAGCTTGTTCTCGCAAGGTGTCGGCAATCTCTATCAACCTAGCCTTGTCATGATCAGGGGTTGGAGGTTCAAGGTTAGTGTTGGTTGAAGGTTCAAGGTTAGTGTTGGTTGAAGGTTCAAGGTTAGTGTTGGTTGAAGGTTCAAGGTTAGTGTTGGTTGAAGGTTCAAGGTTAGTGTTGGTTGAAGGTTCAAGGTTAGTGTTGGTTGTTCGCCTTTGGCGTTCCCGAAGGGTAGGTTCAAGGTTCTCTGGAAAACTTTCAACATCCAACCTGCCAACCTGTAACCCTTCAGAACTTTCAACATCCAACCTGCCAACCTGTAACCCTTCAGAACTTTCAACATCCAACCTGCCAACCTGTAACCCTTCAGAACTTCCAACCTTCAACAAGGAAGCTAGGTGATCAATGCGTTGCTTGACTCCTACTTCAAAGATAGATTGGACAATATCAAACCCAAGTTCTGCTGATGTGGGTAGAGAGGCTTGATAGTCAAAGCAATCTCCTAATTTAGCTTGCAGTTTAGCAAACACCCCTGCAGCTCGGTTGATAATCTCAGTATTCTTGCTCAACTCCCCGGTCATTTCAGCGGTCAGTGCCATCCTCAGGCACTGATATCCTTCAAACAGTAGTGTTTCTAGCTCTGTATCAATGGTTGCCTCAGGGGCTAACATTGCCCGGAAGACATCTTCGAGATAATGTGCTACACTTTTTATGGTTTCTTGCCGGACATTAGCAGCTGCGCCTTTCAGGGTATGAGTGGCTCGCATTAAGTCATAAAGTTGGTTTTTTGGCTTGTCTGGTCTCAAGGCCAACAACTCTTGTTCAATAACTTGCAGCAAGTCCTGGGCTTCCCCAAGAAAGTATTGATAGGTTTCTGGATCAATAGTTGACATTTTTTTAGGGAGTAGGGAATCGGGAATCGGGAATCGGGAATCGGGAGTCGGGAGTCGGGAGTCGGGGTAAAAAACTTGAATTTACCTCATAGTTGCTGGTGGCGAAAACCACGCCAGTAGCTGATCTGGCTTTTAACACTCCCCGCGCCCGGGCCCCAAACTCCTCACACTCCCGACACTCCCCACCCGTAGCACTATAACTAGTTCACGGTAAACCGCTCAACAGCTGCCTGTAGATTTTTGATGGTGGTGAGGGATTCCTTGAAGGACTCCCAAAGCTCGGTAGAGTCTTCAGAAGTATTGGTGGATATGGTGGCAACTTCTTTCATGGTTTGGGTGACCGATTGTGATTGTTCCAGTTGGGCTAGGGTTGCCTGGGTAATGCCTGCAACTAACTGGCTAATCTCACCAGTAGCTGATGCGATCGCATTTAGATTGCCCTTGCTTTCTTCTACCAATTCCGTGCCAGTATTAACCTGAGCGATCGCCACTTCGGTCACTTTAATCACCTCTCGGGTCTGAGTGCGGATTTCAGCAACTAAATTAGAAATTTCCGTAGTTGCCTTGGCCGACTGTCGAGCTAAGGAGCGCACCTCATCAGCTACTACCGCAAATCCTTTACCATACTCCCCAGCCCTGGTGGCTTCGAGAGCAGCATTGAGGGAGAGTAGCTGGGTTTGGGTGGCAAAATCACTAATCAAATTCAATACCCGGTCAACATTTTGGGAGTATTGACTTAACTGTCTAATTTGGTGGCTGGCTTCCTCCACACTGTCCCGAATTCCTAGAATTCCCTCCACTGTGCGGTTCATAGCTGTCTCCCCCGATGCTACTTTTTGGTTTGCCTCTTGCACAGCTCGGTCGATGGATTGGGCGCTAGCGGTTACGGCTTGGGTAGAGTTAACCATGCTCTGGATTTGATCAATCCCTTGGGTCAACTCCTGACACTGATGCTGGGCTTCTTGGGAAACTTTAGTAATTGCTGCTTCACTCTGTGTAGCAGTTTCAGCGACTTTGACAGAAGCTGAGAGTACCTGGATCACAATTTCCCGTAAACTCTGGATGGTGTTGTTGTAAGCATCTGCAATAGTCCCAAGTTCATCATTGGTAATCGGAGCTCTAACGGTCAAGTCACCGTCTAGAGCAGGTCGGACAGCTGTAAGCAAATCAATAGCACGCTGTTGGAATAATTCCCTAGCCTCCTTTTCCTGTGATGCTAATTCTGCTAGTTTTTGGGATTGCGTCCGCAATTGTTCCAAATACTCAGCTCGCTGCAAGGGTATACTGATCTGAGCCGCAATCTGAACCATCCAATTAATCTCTTCCCCTTGCCAATCCCTAGGCTCAGAATTTTGATAAGCAGCCAGTAAACCCCACAGCTTATCCCCTTGGAAAATTGGCACAATAGTATAGGCTCTGGCCTGATATCGCTCTAGCTGCTCGATATAACAACTTGAAAAATCCCCTTCGTAGATATCACTAACCACCCAGAAGGGTTTGTCTTGGCTAGAGAGATTGCCTTGGATGGTTTGTAGATAGGTATCTCGGATGGTTGGGGCTTGCTGGCTAAACTGCTCAGGGGTATTTCCAGCCACCGTTTTCACGATACATTCACTAATATTTTTGTTGATGAGGGGATTATTAGTCTGTTCCTGGATTAGAGAGCTCCAGCCACTAGCCACCGACTCAGCAACAAAGGAGCCACTCCAATCAGAATTGAAGCGATATATCGTAACACGGTCAACCCCTAAGAGTTTACGAACTTCGTTGGTGGTAACATTAAAAATAGTGCGTAGGTCTTGGGATTGTTGAATTTTATCCGTGACCTTAGTCAATACTCTTTCCCGTTCTGCTGCTTGATGTAATTCCTCAGACTTTAACCGTTGTGCCTCCAGTAGCTCAGAGTGTTGCAATGCTACTTCTAACTCAGCTGCAATCTCTAGCATCCAGCTAACCTCTGACTGCTTCCATTGCCTGAGATCAGAGTTTTGATAGGTAGCCAATAATCCCCAGAGTTTTTCATTCTGGTAAATAGCTACAATCACATAAGCTCTGACCTGATAACTTTCTAGCACTTGAAGATAACAAGGGGTGAACTCCTGATTGTAGATATCCTCCACCACCCGGTAGGTTTCCCCCCTACTATAGGAACCCCCCTGGGTTTCTTGAAGATAAGTATCGACCTGATTAATTGGTTGAGTAGCCAATTGTTGGATGCTGCATTCGCTGATATCAGCCCTTAGGGTTGGACTATGAGTCTGGCTCTGAAGCAAAGAAATCCAGCCTCCAGCCACAGACTCTGCTACAAATTCACCACTCCAATCGGGATTAAAGCGATAGATAACGGCTCGGTCAGTGTTGAGCAGCTGTCGCACTTCTTGAGTAGTGGTCTGGAAAATAGTCTTGATATCCAGAGAACGGCGGATTTTGTTAATGACTTTCGCCACAGTTGCCTCCCGCGCCTGCTGCTGTTGCAACTGAGTGCGTAACTCGTGGGTAGTTAGGTGAAGGGATAGTTCTGTGGCAATAGTTTGAAAGGAATTAATCTGTTGTGGAGTCCAGGATGGAACCGACCTGTCTTGGTTTGTCTGTACCAGGCATTGCTGCAGGACCAACAAACCCCAAGCTTTCCCCGATACGGGCAAGCATAAGCTGAGACTCGATTGAACTTGAAATTTATCCAGCAGCTGGAGTTGGTAGGGAGTGACCGAATCATTGCTGACGTGATCGATAATTACCCTTGACTGCTGCAAATACTCTGTGGACAAGTCAGCCCCAAAAGCAGTAGCATCTAGGGTTTCCCCGACCGCAGGAGTCCACCCCCGTTCTACGGCTTCTGCCAAAACTATTCCGGTGCGAGCAGAATTGAAGCGATAAATTAACACCCGCTCAGCAAGGCTTAGATGTTGTACCCCATTCACTGTATTGTTTAGTAAGGTTTCCCAGTCCCCAGCTTCACTCATTAATCTGCTCAGCTCTAACAATTTTTCATGCTGGGCTTGGAACTGTTGTTGGAGTGCCTCTTCGTAGCTAAGCTTCAATTGCTGAATTTCCAGATTCACCCCTGCCGTAAACTGCTCAACCTCCTGACCAAAGGATTCAAATTGCTCCAAATTTTTTTTCAGGTCTAACTTATCTACCCTTCGGCGTTGCTCTAGATCAGTTTTTAGCCTGTCTAGGTTAACCTTAAATCCCTCTAGGTTAGGGCGAGCAGAGTTAAAAAATTGCGGAGTATTCTCCTTGAGGAGATTGTGATTTTCTAATAGCAGTTCTGAATCATTATCATCCCATTGTGCTTCTGACATCTGTCTAGAGTCGTAAATTTTACTTATACTTCATACTTTATATCAACTGCTGCTTGGACAATTCGTTGGGCATCTAAGATAATACTACTAGCTTCGGGAAGATAGGCTTTGACAAAGTGTCCAAATCTGAGGGGCAATAATCGATCAGGGGGTTGTAAGTTTTGCCAATGGTGCTGTTCTATTTCTTCCACTTGTGAAACCACCAGTCCCAGCAGTTTGCTGTTGACTTGAAGTACAATCACCATGATTTTTGTCCTGGAGATGTACTTGGGTTGCCAAACAGCAGGAAATCCTAGCAGATAGTTTAGATCA
>NZ_JAAHGN010000299.1:0-7472 GCF_010672485.1 Moorena sp. SIO2C4
TGAGAAGTCTCATTTGCTACATCCAAGCCCCCGTTGGTCCCCCAATTCTGGGGGACTTTTAGAAGCAAATTGACTCTTCCCCCAAAGTTGGGGGGTCAGGGGGGCAAAATTCAGTATCAAAAAACTTTTCAGATATCCTCTAAGGGAACGCCCTACCTTAGGCGAATGAGGTTTATTTTCAGCTGACTGCTGACCGCTGACGGCTGACTGCTGACATTGAGCGCGCCTAGTAGATGGCACGTTTTTACACAGAAGAAGTTAGGCGAGGTAAAAATCCTGATAACAACAATGCTTGACTTAACTAAAATCCAATCCCTTGCTGAATCCTATTCTCCCCAAGAACTATTTGCTGCTTTGGTTTTGCAGCGACGATTCAATGAGTTTGATGGCCCAGAAGTTATTACTGACCTTTCCAAGCACAGAGATTTATGGGCAAGCTTTCTGTTTACCAAACCAGTCTTTGCACCAGATGAAAATGGCTTAAGTTTTGGTGGTCTGGTAGATACCCTGCTGGCAATGGCAAACTATCGTCCCATGCCAGATAGCAGCATTATTCATTTTGTGGCCTATCCAGCAGATACCTTATACATACTTGCAGAAAATCAAGATACTAAAGTTTCCCAACTAATAGATTTGGGTAAAAAATGGCGAGCTGACTCGGTAGAGGTAACTGATGGCACCAATGAAGAGTACAGTTACCGACTCAAACGCCGATTGAGATATCGATACGAAGGAGCATTATGGGGAGACGATATTCAACGTGATCGGGATGCGGTTGTTGTTTGCTATTGGTGGGATTGAACTGTATTTAAGCATTCAGCTATCAGCCACACAAGATTTTGCCTCGATTCCCGATTCCCGATTCCCGATTCCCGATTTCTGGTACAATTATAAATATAGCTTTCCCGCGCATCAAAGGATTGACATCCGTGGTACTTAAAGACTTAGAGCAACAACTTCTTGCCCTTAGCCCTAGTGAAAAAGTGCAGGTTATTCAGTTACTCGCTCAAAGTCTCACAAGCAATTGGCAAGGAATTGAGAAAAACCCTAGAGTTTGTGGGGGAGAAGCTTGCATTGCCAATACTCGTATTCCCGTCTGGTTACTTGTAGAAGCTCGTCGTCTTGGATACAGTGATAGTGACCTTTTAACAAGTTATCCAACAATTACAGCTGCTGATTTAGCGAATGCTTGGGTATACGCAAAAGCTCACCCCGATGAAATCGAAATAGCGATTGAGCGCAATGAGGTAGCCTAGTAGATGGCACGTTTTTACGCAGATGAGCAGTTCCCTTTTCCTGTAGTAGGATTATTACGCACTTTGGGGCATGATGTTCTGACTGTCCAAGAAGCAGGTAATGCAGATAGAGGTACACCTGATAATGAAGTACTCGCATTTGCCATTAGCCAAGAACGCTCGGTTTTGACTATCAACAGAGATGATTTTATCCGCTTGCATCGCCGAAACTCTGACCATTTCGGCATTGTTGTTTGTACCAATAATCGTAATTGGGAACAGTTTGCAGAACGGATAGATGAAGCTGTAAAAGCAGAGGAAACTTTACAAGGCAAACTAATTCGTGTGGTACGTCCTGCTAAATGAGGTGATTTCTGCTAAAAATCTTTAGCATTATCTGGTTTGTTTCAGCCTAAAGCAAGACACTAAATTGATGTATCAACAATAAAAGGCTTGCTCCCAAGTGGTTTCATATTGTATGCCAGGAGGCGGACTTGAACCGCCGACACGAGGATTTTCAGTCCTCTGCTCTACCAGCTGAGCTATCCCGGCTTGCTTTTTTTGACGCCTTATTAAGGCTAACAAATCTAGTCTGGATTTGCAAGTAGATCAGAAAATTTTTTTTTGCGATCCAGCTTCAATTTTTGTCTACTGTCCCCTGCTCCCGATTCCCGATTCCCGATTCCCGATTCCCGATTCCCGATTCCCGATTCCCCACTTTGCCGCGAAGTCTAGGATATAACCAAATCACTCAACCACCCTCAGCCAATGTTTTCCCTAACTCAAACCAGTACCCGCCAGCGAGAAATCCTAGAAGTTGTCTTCCGAAACGGTTGGGATTACATGCGAGGACTCCTAACGGGCAACAAAAATAATGACGAACCTCAACTCCCCACTCCTGCTGTCCTTCGCAACATTTTAATCGATTTAGGTCCGGTGTACGTTAAGTTAGGACAACTGCTGTCTACCCGTCCCGACCTATTACCAGGAGCCTATGTTGAAGTCCTGACTGACTTGCAAGCCAATGTACCAGCAGTAGCCTGGAGTGAAATCGAAAGCCTGCTACAGCAAGAACTAGCCAAGCCAATCTCAGAAACCTTTACTACCATCAATCCCCAAGCCATTGCTGCTGGTTCCATTGGTCAAGTCCATCGGGCTACCCTCAAAAATGGTCAAGAGGTGGCTCTGAAAGTGCAACGTCCTGGGATTGACCAGATAGTTGCCCAAGATATTGCTATCATTCGGGGCTTAGCGGAGTTAGTCTCTCTGACGGAATTTGGTAAGACTTACGATATCGTTGTCATAGCAGATGAATTTGTTACTGCCCTAGAAGCAGAACTGGATTTTACCCAAGAAGCTAACTATACCGATAAACTCCGCAGTAATCTATCCAATAGCCGCTGGTTCGATTCCCAGCAATTAGTGATACCAAAGATTTACTGGGATTTGACCAGCCAAAAGCTACTTACCATTGAGTGGCTGGAAGGGGCACCTCTGCTATCGGCGCAATTATCACAAACTCAAGAGGGCAAAGATCCCCAGACCCAGCGACGGGAAATTACCACCCTGTTATTTCGGGCTTTTTTCCAGCAGGTTTACATCGATGGCTTCTTCCATGCTGACCCCCATCCCGGAAACATATTTTATCTGAGGGATGGTCGCGTCGCTTTATTAGACTGTGGGATGATTGGACGCTTAGACCCCCGCAGCCAACAGATTTTGACGGAAATGCTCTTAGCAATTGTAGATTTAGATGGCAAGCGATGTGCTCAGTTAACCCTACAACTATCTGAAGCCGGTGAGTCGGTCAATTTATCTGGCCTGGAAAATGACTATGACCGCATGCTGCGCAAGTATTACAACCGAAGCCTCTCCAAAATCAACTTTAGTGAAGTGTTTTATGAGATACTGCAAGTCTCGCGCAATAATAAAATCCGCTTACCCGGTAATATGGGTTTATATGCCAAAACCCTAGCTAACTTGGAAGGGGTTACCCGTGGATTTTATCCTGACATTAACCTGCTCGACCAAATCAAACCCCTGATTACGGAAGTGTTTCGGCGTCAACTCCTGGGAGATGATCCCTTACAAACCCTTCTGAGAACTATTTTAGATCTCAAAAGCCTGTCATTGCGATCGCCTTCTCAAATCGAATTATTTTTAAACCGGGTTAGTTCCGAAACCCTGAAGTGGAATATTACCGTCCCAGAGCTAGACAAACTACGTTACAGTATCGATGATTCCGCTAATCGACTTTCCTTCAGTATTGTAGTCGGTTCCCTGATTATCGGTGCAGCAATTGTGGCCTCAGGAAGCCAAACTCCCCAGATGTTAGTGGTTACTAATATCCTGTTTGCTGCTGCTAGTTTTTTAGGATTGTGGCTGATTGTCAGTATTTTGCGTTCGGGACGGTTACGATGATTTGATAAGGGAGTAGGGAATCGGGAATCGCGAATCGGAACCCACCCCTAACCCCTCCCAGGAGGGGAACGGGAATCGGGAATCGGGAATCGGGAGCATTCAGCTATCAGCTTGTAGGGTGGGCAAAAACATTTTGGTTCTTTTGATTATTCTAGATTAGATTACTTTGCCCACCCTACTTTAATTGGTATTTTTTTTTACTATGGCTGACGGCTGACAGCTATCAGCTATCAGCTTGTAGGGTGGGCAAAAACATTTTGGTTCTTTTGATTATTCTAGATTAGATTACTTTGCCCACCCTACTTTAATTGCTATTTTTTTGTACACACAAGTCTTTGATCCCCCCTAACCCCCCTTAAAAAAGGGGGGAATTAGATTCAAAAGTCCCCCGAGCGAGCAATCCCTCGCTCGGGGGATTTAGGGGGATCTGAACCAGGGATTCAAGCCACTAAAATTTACCGCTTACAAATCCTGTAATTTTCCTTCGGATTTAGCTGTCATTGCCTCCTCAAGTAAGAAGTCTAACTTCCCATCGGCGATATCAGCTTCAAGCTGTTTATCCCAGAGTAACCAGTCTTTTTCAGCAAACCACTCTCTCAAGCGCACGAAATCTTCCTTAGAGAGAGCCTCAATTTCAGCTTGAATCTTTTCTACTTTTGTCATCATAAAAAAATGACTGCAATCCTAGTGATTAAATCTCTATAGTCTAGCATAAAAATTAACTTGCTCTAGGCTAGATTTTTTAGCTTGTAGGGTGGGCAAAAACAGTTTGGCTATGCGTGAGTATTGATAGATTATATTACTTTGCCCACCCTACTTTAATTGCTATTTTTTTGTACTGCTTAGAGTAGAGTAATGCCAGATTGTTGAGAGATTTGGCAACAGATGGGTGTTGTTGACCTAGGAGTTTTTTCAACATCTCCCGGACAGCCCCAATACTTTGAGCAAGCGTATCACTCGCCGATACTAACCTACTGGCATGGCCGTTTCTCCGAAGTAAAAAGAGTGCCTTTGCTCATTTCAGTTATGTTTATTCTACAACAAGATACTGGCTATTCCGGAAAGTTTGTTAGCTAACCTCAAGAGTGTTGAACCCTTGACCATTCGGTCACGCTGCGCGAACGGTTAGCTGTGGGGGATTATCCCCCGAACCCCCTTTTTTGGTGAGATTTAAGAATCGCTCTAACCAGGGTAATGCCTGGTTATAAGCCCCTTGACCTTGGTAAAACCAACCTAGACCCTGGAAAGGTTTGTTTGACATCCTCCCCCCACATAGCGCCATCTTGCTATGCTCGATGTCTTAGTGGGGGATTCCTAACTCTCGCGAATTAGGTTTTCTGCTTCGTCTCGTGCCAACTAGAGTATCGTGACCAATACTCCCCGTCGCTTCCAATCCACAGACATTTTCTAGCACGCTATGCCCTAGCGCACTTACTCCACGATTCCTAATTTCTTGGCTAGCTGCTACATCCCGTGTAGTTGTATATCCACAATCAAAGCAATGCTGAAAACGAATATCTAGAGTTTTCTTTCCTGTATGTGCGCCACAGTTAGGACAAATCTGAGAAGTCCCATCCTTATTGACTTTGGCAAAATATACGCCACGACGAAAACAGACCCACTTTAATATATTTACAAACTGACCGAATCCAGCATCGACACTGTGTTTTGAAAGCATCCCTCTTTGCCATGAGACAAAGTTGATATCTTCTAAAAATATCATGCCAGCACCATCACACAAATGATGAGCCAGCTTAAAATGCCAATCTTTACGAGTCTCAGATATTTGCTGATGTAGTCTAGCTATTTTCTGGTTTAACTTGTGCCGATTATTCGAGCCTTTTTGTTTGTTCTTTAGCCTACGTTGTAGCAATTTCAGCTTACGTTGTAGGGTTTTCAGAAATCTAGGTCGCTTAATCTCTTCGCCATCACTGGTAGCAACAAACTTGTCAAAGCCCAAATCCACACCTCGCGGATGACCGTGAGGCATGGGATTAGGAACGTCAACATTTAGTTTAAGTGATAGCATCACAAAGTAACCAGATGCCTTTTTAACTACTCTTGCTTGTTTGACTTCAAACCCAAAGGGAATAGGTCTAGATTGTCGCCATTTCACCCATCCCAGTTTGGGAATCTTAATAGCATCATTTCTGATCGGGTTTTTCCCTAACTGTGGAAAAACAAAAGAACGCATCCGATACTTATTTTTAAACCGTGGGAAACCAAAACCCCTAGCCTTCATATCATCCCAAGCTCTATCTAAGGTTCTTAATGTTTGCTGTAGAACTTGAGAGTGAACTAATTTGAGTTGAGGATAGACTTTCTTAGCTTCGGTTAACTGTTTGGCTTGCAAATGGTAGTTAGGAAATGGTTCGTTAGCAGGAATGATGTATTCATAATGAATCGAACAAGCATTTATAGACGACTTACGAGATGCACACCAATCTTTACGCTGTCTAAGGGCGAAGTTCCAAACCGATCGACATATATCTAGCGTTTGCTCGATAGTAGCAATCTGTTCGGTATTTGGTTCTAGCTTGTATTCGTAGGTCATTGTTAGCATACAAGTATTATACCTGACACAGGTTATAATGCTGTGTCAGGATTTAATGTATTTGAGGTGCGACCCGAAGGCGCTTTCCTAGGCCGGGGAACCCGGCCTAGGAAAGCGCCCAAAGACCGAACCAGAATGAGGGGTAGACAGGAAAACAATTCCCCTCGTCCCAGATGCGATCGCCCCATTTGCCAAAGTCCCTAGCACTGCGCAGCATCTGTTTAACCAGCAGTCCCCCCATACTGTGAGTAACGAAAATTATTGGGCGATCGCCTATCTCATAACTATCCAGTAGATCTAAACTATTAGTCGCCCGGTCTACCAGAGGCATAGAATTACCCTTCCATCTAAACGGTTGTACCTCATAAGCCAGAGACCAAATTCCCACATCTGATAAATCTTGCCCCAGCCAAGCAGGCCAAAAATTATCATCATCTCGCCGTTCTTGCGGGTGCCAAGTACTTAGCGCATCACCCCCGAGTCCATGGACAAAAATGACATCCCCACGGCGATCGGGATTCTGAGCACCATAAATTTCAATTAAATCGTTACGATCACTCACAGACTAGCTCTCCAGGAATAAAGGTCATTGAGATTATTATTGAGATGCTTCGTGACCCTGATCCTCAGCTAGGGTGCTGGCATCGGAACAATTGACACCGATGGGGTTAATCGCCATACCCTTACCACATCTTGCTATTGCATAGATTAGCTACTGATTGAGTCGAGAGAAATCCAGAAAGTGCCAATAAATTCTCTGTCTACCCCATATTCCGCCACGCCCTACTCCCTGTTCCCAGATCCGCTGTTCCCTGTTCCCTATTCCTCTATTTTTATCCGGATAAAAAAAATACTTATTTTTCCTCTGTGGGGCTTGAAAGTCGAGTGTCAGACTTTAACTATGGCGGCATCTTGAGGTACCATTCAAATAATGGTATTGTTATAGATGCTAAACTAGGTACCGGTGAAGAAGGATTTGATGCTAGAGTCCAAGCAGGGGCTCAGTTCAAATTTTAATAGTAAGGTATTAAAGATTAGTTAATTGCAAGGTTGAAAGTTGTTCGCGTAGCGTGGCCTTTTGGCCAAGGTTGCAGGTTAGCAGGTTGAAGGTTAAAGGTTGAATCTTGGATTCTAAATTCTAAATTCTAAATTCTAAATTCTAAATTCTAAATTCTAAATTCTAAATTCTAAATTCTAAATTCTAAATTCTAAATTCTAAATTCTAAATTCTAAATTCTAAATTCTAAATTCTAAATTCTAAA
>NZ_JAAHGN010000003.1:0-27816 GCF_010672485.1 Moorena sp. SIO2C4
TTTATGGTTGACGGTTTATGGTTGACGGTTTATGGTTGACGGTTTATGGTTGACGGTTTATGGTTGACGGTTTATGGTTGACGGTTTATGGTTGACGGTTTATGGTTGACGGTTTATGGTTGACGGTTTATGGTTGACGGTAAATCATCAACCCTGATGTGAGTCTCTCTTGAGGAAAACTCCGTGCCTATCTACGGTCACAAACCAGATCGGTGGAAAGCATCAGGAAAAAGGGTTAAAAACCCTGAACTTAATACTTAATAGGGGTGCATAGAAAACTATTGCCAGCATTTTCGTGATAGTTATAGCTGACGAAATGCTTGATTACTTTCAAGGTTCCAATAACGCCATGGCCACCTCACCATAACATTAAAACTCCCGTTACTTTTGCTCAATTAGTCCCGGTGCGCTTTCCGTTGGCGAATTAAATTCGCCACGGGTCGCACCGCAAATTAATGGGAGTTTTTTACCTTGTTTTTCTATCAATAAAGGTTAATCATGCTAGTTTTCGTAATTCCACTCAAGAGTCGAAAGCTTTCCAAATCTTGGGAACATGTATCTAAATTATTTGAACGCTGTGTCAAATCAGTATGTAATCAAACATCATCGGAATTTAGAGTAATCGTTGTTTGTAATGAAAAGCCACAGATTACATTCAGTCATCCCCATATCATTTATCTTCAGGTTGATTATCCTACTCCCAAAGAGCCAAGCCAGAGGGTTAGAGGAAATACAGATAAAGGACGTAAGCTTTTGACAGGATTAACTTATGCTCGTCGATTTGACCCAACTCATGTTATGAATGTCGATGCCGATGATTGTGTTAGCAAACAGTTAGCGGAATTGGTTAGGCAAAATCCTCAGGAAAATGGCTGGTTTATTAATAGAGGTTATAAGTATCGAGATGGAGAAGATTGTTTGTATTTAAAACGAAAACAATTCTATCGAATGTCGGGTACAGCGAACATTCTTAGATGGGATTTACTAGAGTTACCTGAGAAACCTGAATACAATCGCGGTTATGGCTACTACAAGTTTTATATTGATCATGGGAAAGTTAAAAGTATTCTAGCCAACAAGGGAACCCCTCTAAAACCATTACCCTTTTCCGGTAGTGTTTATATCCTTGGTACTGGTGAGAATCTATCAGCAAATGAAGAAAGATTATCCTTTAACATCTTCAATCGAAAGGCGTTGAGCAAATCAATTTGTGATGAATTTGGCTTGTACAAGCTGGCTTGACCATCGCGCAAACACCAATTTCAAATTTATCATGCCAAATTAAGAAATAATAACATCGATAGACAATGGGATGGTTCTGCCATGGTCAAAGGTCGGTCAAAATCTAAGTCATCAAAGAAAGGGAAAACGCCATCTGAGACCACAACCTTAAATCTCAAGCAACAGTTAGCTCAAAAACGCCGAGCGCAACGGGAGCGTAGAGAAATCATCCAAATTATTACTATGACAGCAGCTTTTGGAGCCATTATCGGGGTGTTGCTTGCTCTAGTGGTTGATCCTAAAGCTGGTGCAGCTGCAGTAGCTGGTCTGCCTTGTCTGGTTCTGTCCTATAAATATCCTCGCACAGCACTTTGGGCATTCCTGATCTATATGCCTTTTAGTGGTACAATCATTTACTCCATTGGCAATAGTCCACTGCTGCAGCTGGCTAAAGATGGTATCTATATCCCTGCTTTGATTGGTCTAGTACAACAGTGTAAGCAGGAAAGAAAACCAATCATAATAGCCAAGTCCCTAATGCTACCCTTAGGCATTTTGTGCGCATCAAGTTTGCTGACATTCTTGTTTGCTAATGGCTCCCAGCAACTACTTCCCCCTTGTTCAGATCTACCAGGGA
This sequence comes from Moorena sp. SIO2C4, assembly GCF_010672485.1. Lineage (NCBI taxonomy): Bacteria > Bacillati > Cyanobacteriota > Cyanophyceae > Coleofasciculales > Coleofasciculaceae > Moorena > Moorena sp. SIO2C4. The sequence continues at coordinate 1,859 of NZ_JAAHGN010000003.1, forward strand.
TGCGTAGAGGTATAACCTGCGAAGATGGACAGCCGATACTAATGGGAATTTTGGGTTTGAAAGTTTTTTTGGGATACATTCCCTTAATCTTTTGTGCCTACTACCTGATCCGTAGCAAGAAAGAATTACTCTTCCTCTCAAGGATGTTCACAGTTCTGGCTATTATCTGCTGTAGCCTTGCCTTTATTCAGTACATGATGCTGAAAACTGGTAGATGCGCTGGAACCCAATTCAGACACGGGGCTGCCTTATTCAAAGCTTCCCTAGATGCTAGATGTTTTGTGGGTGGGTCTTTGCTGTATAGTCCTCAAGTGGGACAAATCCGCTTACCGGGAACCTTTGTTGCCCCTTGGCAGTGGGGCTGGTTCCTGATTTCTAATGCCTTTTTTAGCTTTGCTACTGCTTTCAGCGACCCCTCAGCTCGTTGGCGGAGTGTTGGTTTAGGTGCCATGGCATCGGTTTTTGTTCTCGCAGTAGTCTCTGGTCAGCGGATTGCTCTGGCTTTGGTGCCAACTGTAACCGTAATCCTGCTCGTTTTAACGGGTCAAGTCACTAACCTTAAACGGTTTTTACCTATTTTGGGAGGATTAGGGCTTTTATTAGGAATTGCGGCAACTGCTTTTCCTGAAGTAGTTCAGGAACGGATAGATAGTTTGATCGGTCGTTGGGAAGCTTCACCAGCGGATGATTTTATCCTTCATCAATTTGCTTTTACCTGGAGTAGACTAAGAGGCTCATTAATTGGTCTGGGATTAGGACGAGCGACCAACTCTGCTCGTGTTTTTGGTAAAACCAGTTTGGTAGAAACTTGGTTTCCCAAAGTGATGCATGAAGTTGGTCCGCTGGGGCTGCTGGCTTTTCTAGTATTTGTAACTGCGATTACTGTACTTACCTTCAAGGCTTACCGCTCAGTGAAAAACAAGGATTTGCGGAGTATCGGTGCCAGCTATTGGGTACTTATTTTGTTTATTAGCTACCAAACCTATTACTATCCCTTGGATGTAGATCCAGTGGCAGTATATTATTGGTTGATTACTGGTGTTATCCTCAAGTTGCCTGAAATAAATCGTCAAGAACAAGAGGAACTAGAGAAACTAGAGGCAGCACAGGCAAACGAGCCTCAACCTAAAAAGAAACGAGGTATCAAGGCATCGAAAAAGGGAAAAGGGAAACGGCAAAAGGCAAAAGGCAGGGTAAGCGCCCTAAAAATTGAGTAAAAATGTGATATAGAGCCAGGATCATGACCATATTAAGCCTTGATTCCTAGCACTATTGCACTTTTTTAACCCAAGTACCACTAGCCCAAAACTGGACATTCATCGATTAATTTGAGTTTGCTGATTTTTTTCGATTCATCAAGATTCCTAAAGAAAACAAACTAAGCCCTAAAATCGTTCCTGGTTCTGGAACAGTGCTAAAAATAATATTCCCTTTTTCGACTAATATTTTGGTATCCGAGGTTGGGTCAACAGCAAAAGTTTCAAAAGTTGTTCCTAAAGCTTGAGCAACAATAGGAACTCCAAAAGTGTTACTTGTAGTGTTAATTGTATCGTTGAAGCTGGTTAATATACCATCTGTAAACGTTAGAAATGGACTGGGAGGTACCACATCACTTTCATCAATAAAAACACTATCAGTGACTAATCCCAAACCTGGTATGTCAAGATAAATTTCAGCCGACGCTTTTAGATCTAAATCGACACCAACTAACTGATTCATCTGGATAGTTTCCACTCCAACCCCAGTGATAGGGGCACTCTCATAGCGAAGGATACCAAAGCCAAGATTATCATTGAGAGTCTCAAGTGTACTAATAAACTCAAATTTCATAGCAGCAGCTTGAGCCAGATTAGGGACAAGAGCAAAAAGACCTAAAATTGCGCCAGTAGTAGTTGTAACTGCTAATGTTTTATAAAGGTTAGGTTTCATGATTTTTGATTCCTATTGAATTGATTTGTGGCATTGACAGGATGAAATAGCGTGGTCAAGCTCCTGATTGACTGACGAAAAATTAGTTTTAGTCGGCGTTCTTGGGAGTTCCCCCCTGAGCAACTGGCTTTCCACTGGGCTTACAGGGGTTCCGCACACAGCCACTCCCCATGAGCAACTGCATCAAGACAGATTGGTTTGATGAGCTATTTTGAAATGTTAGATATCAAGTGCTGACCTTAGGCTTGGTTTCTTTTCTTTTACTGCTTGAGGTTGACAGCTATGAAACCAATTAACTCGTTAATGTTGATGGCTGATTCCTTTCCCAAAAATATTATTATATAGAATCGGGACTAATTTAGCTATTTGAATTCAAATTTATAAAATCTTTAAATAAATAAAGTTAATATTTCCAATTATGAAGTTTTTATAAAAAATACTTTGATGAGAAATAATTCAGAGCAACAGATGAGTAATGGATTTAAGGGACTTTCGTCCTGGGTTAATAGGAGTAGGTAGTAGGGAGTGGGGAGTAGGGGTAAGCAATCTGATGAACAGCCAAGGCATCGGTCTCAAGCACTGCCCACCCTACATGAACTACAAAATAAGCCCAAGTACTGATTATAAAATATAAGTAAATATGATCAAGATATCACTACAAATAGCAATAGGTTAGGAGTTGGCTGTAGCGAACGCATAATCACCACTAAGCCGAAATCCCAAAACCAGATGACGAAGCAGTCAAGGCAGGCAACGCGATGTTCCTTCGGAACCGCTACGCGAACGCATTAAACCTTCACAACCCTGATTAGTTGATTAACCAATTGATTAACCCCTAGCAAACGGGAAAAGGCAAACTACAAACGGTTTTTTGAACCGGTCTCCACGGATAACTGTTCCCTGTACTATGCTGGGACAGCGTTTCTAGCTCCCGTGAGGTACAGATTCAGCAATGAAACCCCTATCTTCTAAGACTCAGGTGTACCTCACCAGCCATGGTAAAGCTGTATTGGTTTTACCTCTTAGCTTAAGAATTGTCTAACTTTCCATAAAACCACGGATGTCCAAGGATAGCATGTTAGTAAACTGTTATCGATTGTCGGCATCATTAGCAGTTAAATGCTTAAGGACAAAGTACTCACAACAATGACGATGATTTCTGTAATTATCCCTACTTACGGACGGGAAGACCCTTTGCGGGATACCCTAGAAGATGTCCTGAAGCAAGACTACCCTGCTTTTGAAGTACTGGTTGTTGATCAAACTCGAAACCACAAACCAGAGATTCAATCCTATTTAGAGCAGCTGGCTAATACTGGTAAGATTCTCTGGTTCCGGGTTGATTGGGCAAGTTTACCTGGGGCAAGAAATTATGGGGTAAGGCGGGCATCCGGGGACATTATTGTGTTTATCGATGATGATATCAAGATGCCACCGGGGTATTTAACTGCTCACGCTCGTAACTATGAAAAATCCCCAGAGATTGGGGCAGTAGCAGGACGAGTATTTGACCGGATGAAGTTAGCAGAGAAAGGAGCAGCAGTAGATACCCCCACTCCCTCTTACACCATTGAAGACTTGCCTAAAGAGGCCATGGATCCTGGCATTGCATGGTATTACATAGACTTAGTCCATACCGTGAAGCCTCAACGGGTGATCTCAGCCCGAGGCTGCAATATGTCTTTCCGCCGGGAGATTTTTACTAAATACGGGCTGCACTTTGATGAACAGTTCCGGGGCAGTGCGGTTCGTGAGGAGTCGGATTTTTGTTTGCGATTTCGCCGCACTGGTTATCAAATTTGGTATGACCCAGATGCTTGTTTAGTCCATTTAGGGGAAGAAACTGGGGGGTGTCATGATATTAGTACGCGATCGCTTGAGTATCAGTTGACTTTTTATCACAACCATTTCCTGATGGGAATGAAAAACCTTACCCTTAGTGAACAGCTACGGCTGTTTGGTCGTCTATTTGATTGCCACGTCTTAGGGAATCCTCCTTGTAATAAAAGTGGTTCCCCGATCAAAATTATTACCCGCGCTGGTTTCTACATGTTGGGCTTTTTAAAAGCACTTGGTACACGCATCAAATCTATCTGGGATGATGGTCAAATTTATAGTCGGCTAGACCGTTAGAAGGTTGTTCGCCTTTGGCGTTCCCGTAGGGTAGGTTAGTTGGTTGAACGCGATCGCGTGGCCTTTTGGCCAAGGTTAGTTGGTTGTTCGCGTAGCGTGGCCTTTTGGCCAAGGTTAAAAGGTTGAAGCCAGTTTTTAAAACTTAAAACTACGATTAAGTAAACTTAATAAGCTCTTGTATCTTTAATTAAAATATTGAAAATTAATGATTCATAATTCAGGATATTAAAGTCATAATAATTCAAATTTAATGGTATTGTGATAACCAAAACCATAAGTATAGTTTAAGCAAATAAATAACTAAAAATACATTTTGATTTTCCAGGGTTACCGCTCTTGGTTTACTAGTATTAAGTCGTTTTGTAATGCTTCCATAGCTAAGTTTAACTGAGATCTCGCACCATTGTGAGTAATCCTACATGAACTAAGCTGATTGATACTATGGGAACGCCAAGGGCGAACAACCTGCAACCTTAATCCTCCAACCTTAAACCTTCAACCTTAAACCTTCAAGCTTCAACCTCCAACCTCCAACCTCCAACCTTCAAGCTTCAACCTCCAACCTCCAACTTTCAAGCTTCAACCTCCAACCTCCAACCTCCAACCTTCAAGCTTCAACCTCCAACCTTCAACCTCCAACCTTCAACCTTCACCCATTAACTGTCAAAAAATTACCCATGAAAATCTTAGTTGCTAGCCACTCGTATATTGTTGACCTTAACTGCGAGAAGTTACGAACACTCGCTCAGTTAGAACCTAACATTGAGGTAACTGTGGTGGTTCCCCGGCGCTGGCGTCCTGGTGGTGTCCAAAATCGCATCATTGAAACCCAACCCCGTGAAGAAGGTTCATTTCGGGTCGTACCAGTATCTAACTTTAGTGAAAATAATCAGGGACTGCTGACCTTTGGGCTAGATATTATCCCTTTATTGAAACAGTTTCGACCCGAAATTATTCAAGTGGAACAGGGAGCTAAGGCATTAGGTTATGCTCAATTTATTACCCTGAATAAGCTATTGGGACTGAAGGCAAAAAACCTATTTTTTACTTGGTGGAATCTGCCCTACCAGGTAAAATTTCCGGTGTCTGTGTTGGAAGGATATAACTTGCGTCATACCGATGGACTGATTTGTGGAAATCAGGATGGGGTAGAAATCCTGCGACAACATGGTTATAACGGACCAGCTAAAGTAATGCCCCAATTGGGGGTAGATGAAAGCTTGTTTCTTCCCCAAGCTCAGCCAGAGCTAAAACAGCAGTTGGGAATTCAACCCAATGACTTTGTGGTGGGATTTGTGGGACGGTTTGTAGAAGAGAAGGGATTACTGACTTTAGGTAAAGCCCTAGCCGGTTTATCTAGGATGGAGTGGAAGTGGCTGCTGCTAGGGCGTGGTCCCCTCAAGCCGATATTGATGGAAAAGGCGGCAGAATGGGGAATTAAAGACAAATTAATTTGGATTGAGAGTGTTCCCCATGACGAGGTACCTCGTTATATTAATGTGATGAATACTCTGGTGCTACCATCAGAGACTAATTATAAGTTTAAAACCTTAACTAGTGTAGGTTGGAAGGAACAGTTTGGTCATGTGCTGATTGAGGCTATGGCATCTAAAGTACCAGTAATTGGTTCCGATTCTGGAGAAATTCCCTATGTGATTGGGGATGCTGGGTTGGTGTTTCCTGAAAAGAATGAGTCGGAGTTACGACATTGTTTACAGCAGCTAATCAAGCAACCAGAGTTGGCTGAGAAATTAGGATATTTGGGTTATGTACGGGCAATGGAGCAGTATACCAATAAGGCGCTAGCTAAACAGCTGTTGAATTTTTATCAGGAATTAATTGAGAATTGAGAATTAAGAATTAAGAATTGGGAATTAAGAATTAAGAATTGAGAATTAAGAATTGGGAATTGGGAATTGGGAATTGGGAATTGGGAATTGGGAATTGGGAATTGGGAATTGGGAAGTAAGAATTAAGAATTGAGAATTAAGAATTGGGAATTGGGAATTCGGAATTGGGAATTCACCATTTTAGAAATTAATAATTCTTCATTCTTCATTCTTCATTCTTCATTCCCACCTCTATGGACTGTTTTGACCCATTTCAAGCGTTTAGGACGCACAGACATCCGAGCGGTAGTAGCAGCCATCACCAGCATCCAGTGCAATAGATAAAGATTTCCCCTCAAGGTCTGCAAGAAACTAACCAATAGGTTAGAAACACGTAATCTTCGATTTTGATTGGTGCGGCGCAGCCCGACAAACATGCCAATCACTGATAGGGTGACAGTTAGGCCAGTAATGGGGCTAAAAATAGGTAGACGGTTACGGGCAATAGCCATCAAACAGTCTGGTACAGCAGCAGTGGGCAAAAAGTACTGGATGATCAAGTAGGTAAATAAATCTAGAGTTTTCCGCAAACCTAGGCGGTTACTTACAATTAAACGCCAGTAATCTAAATAGCGCTGGTACCCTCCTTCTGCCCAACGGTTCCGTTGATGCCAGAGTGCGATCGCACTGGTAACTCCTTCTTCTTCTACTGGCGGAAAATTGAGAAAGCCAATATCCCACTGATCGAGGTGTAGGCGAATGGTTAAATCTAAGTCGTCGGTGATGGTTTCTTCATTCCAGGCACCGCAACGCTGTAGTGCGGAACGTCGGACAAACTGACCATTGCCCCGCAATTCACCAATCCCACCAACTGCAATACGTTGCTGTTGGAAATAGCTGTCGAGAGCCATTTCTGCCATTTGCCCTCGTGTCCAGAAATTCAGTGGTGCATTTGCGATCGCTTTTCTGACCTGCACTGCTCCCACTCGCGGGTTAGTAAATAAGGGCAAAACCCGCCGTAGCATATCTTTGGGAACTTTAGCATCTGCATCAAATACTGCTACAATCTCCCCTTTAGTTAAACCCAGTACCTGATTGAGTGCCCCTGATTTGCCGCCCCCGGCATTAGCACTCCGGTGCAGTACCTTCAACTGGTCGTATGTTGCTGCTAACTTATCTAAGATTTCTGGTGTTTGGTCAGTACTGTAATCGTCAATTACCCACAGTTCATACTGATTTTTGGGGTAATCTAATTGACACAGAGACTTAACTAAATTACTGATGACAGTTTCTTCATTTTTTGCTGCTACTAGCAGAGACACAAAGGGAAAATCGTCTTTTTCCTCATCTAAACAGGGTTGAGGGGTTTTTAACGGTCGAGCCAGCAAGCACCGTAGGGCATGAATTCCTAATATTGTTGTTAAGCTCAAGCTCACCCAGATCCCCCAAGACACCAAATGCAGTGCTATGGTTATGCACCACACTATGGTTAACACTAAAGCTGCTTTGCGTCGGCGTCCTTCTAGTCCCTGGAAAAATAAGCTAGTTTCAAACTCTTCCTCTGACAAGTTAGACAGCATAGAGCCAAGTTGCTTCAGCTCTTGGCTTGGCGCTTTTTCTGACCAGGAATTCTCCGACATAAGCTATGTACTGCAACTACCAACTAAGGCCACTAATGCCTTATTCTATCCGAAATTGTTACAAAACTATTAAATTCTATCAAGTAAAGTATAGTTTAGGACATAACTCTCATCTGGGGTTTGAAGGAAACAGGTAACATAAACATTTGTTAACCTTTACTTCCACGTAAGGAGTCTGTTCAGGAAGTTTTGAGGGTGAGGGCAAGGTGTTATCTTAATGGTGTTATCTTAATGGTTAATGGCTCAAGCCAATAGCCTAATCCCTATCATTTATAACAGCCAGAGTTCCCGCCATAAAACTCTGGCGACAGGCATGACGCTGAATCTTACCACTAGATGTCTTGGGAATAGTACCTGGTTTGAGCAACAGAGCAGTATGAACCGGCAAATCGTGATGTTGTAATACTGCTCGTCGGATTAACCGGATTAACTCCTTGCTATCAAGGGCATGGTCTTTCGCTCCATTGCCAGGGTCAGAAGCAGCTAGCCGAGTAGATTTCCAATAGCTACGTTCTACCTCAGCAATCACCACTAACTGTTCCTCACCAGCAATATTCACGGAAAATGCTGCCGAACACGTAGGTCTGAGCAAGGAGTGGGTGTTTTCTACGGTCCATTCAATATCTTGGGGATAGTGGTTACGACCATTGATAATGATCAGATCCTTGAGACGACCAGTAATAAATAATTCACCGTCGAGCATGAATCCCAAGTCACCGGTGCGTAGAAATGGCTTTTCCCCCATCGATGCTAGAGTTACGCGAAAGTTTCGTTCGGTTGTTGCCGGTTGATTCCAGTAACCTTGGGCAATGCTTGGTCCTGATACCCAGATTTCTCCCACTTGTCCTGGGTCACATCGGGTCAAGGTTTCAGGATGGACAATTACAATCTGCTGGTCTGGCAGACTTTGACCACAGCCTACGAGGGTAAGGGTACCTTCTTGCTCAACACTAGCTGGCACAACGTGATTTTGCTCCAGTGCTGCCCCCTCAACTGTTCTTAAGACAATTGGGGCACTTTTGACACCACCAGAAACCATTAAGGTGGCTTCAGCCATGCCATAGCAAGGGTAGAATGCTTCTTGGCGGAAGCCATAGGACTCAAATTTAGTTGCAAACCGCTCCAAGATGGCGAAGTTAATTGGCTCAGCTCCGTTAAAGGCCAGGTCCCAACTACTCAAATCCAAGTTTGTTAGTTGTTCTGGCTTGATTTTGCGTACGCATAAGTCGTAAGCCAAGTTTGGTCCTCCACTGCTGGTGGCTCGATAGTGGGAAATCACTTTTAACCACCGAATCGGACTTTGCAAAAACATCAAGGGGGACATCAGAGTAGCTGGAAAACCGCCGTATAGAGGTTGGAGTATACCACCAATCAGACCCATGTCATGGTACATCGGCAACCAAATCACCCCACTGCTGTGGTCGGTGTGCCCAAAATACTTATAGATAGCAGCTGAATTATGGACTAGATTGCTGTGGCTAATCATCACTCCCTTCGGTGCAGCGGTTGAACCAGAGGTGTATTGGAGAAAAGCTAGGGTGCTACCATCTATAGCTGGTTGCTGCCATGATTGAGCTAAGTTGCCGTTAATGTTTTCTGTGGCTAGCCAGTGCAGTGTCTTCAGTTCTGGAGCCTCAGTAAACCGTCGCTCTAAATTAGACAGGATTGCTTGGGTAGTTAGGGCTACCCTTGCCAGGGAATCTTTGACAATTCCCTGAACACGGACAAGGGAGCGGTTGGGTCTAGGAGGATAAGCGGGCACAGCTACAACCCCAGCGTACAAACACCCGAAAAATGCACAAATATAGTCTAGACCAGGAGGATACAGTAGTAGCGCAGTTTCTCCTGGGGAATATATTGATTGCAGGTGGAACGCGATCGCTTGGGCTTGTTGCTCCAACTGTTGGTAAGTCAGACTGACCTGTTCAGTTTCTCCATCCACCAAAAAGGTATATGCGATCGCATCTGGCTGGTTAACTGCTCTGTAGCGCAGGATATCCACTAACGTGGCTGCTTGGAGAATAGTTTGTGACACCTTTTACCCCTGCACTTAAAAACTTACACAAAAAAACTTATTACTTTGTAAGCATTCAGCCGTCAGCTGTCAGCCGTCAGCCGTGAGCTTTTGGCCTTCGTCTTTTGCTGATAGCACCTCAAGTAGCACCATCTGTAGCGCATTAGCTGATAGCACCTCAAGTAGCACCATCTGTAGCGCATTAGCTGATAGCTTACACATTGCCAAACATTACTTTAGCTTGATTCCGACATCACCAAATATCCTGATATTGAGGATTCATAATTCAGTAGCTTCGATTAATAATAATTCATTTTCCGGGAATTTTGAACATAAATTGAACCTAAAAAATAGTACTATATTATGAAATAATCCACCAATTATTCACACTACGCACTTTACACTGACCGCTGATAGCTGATAGCTGATAGCTGATAGCTGATAGCTTAATGGTTACCCCCACCCTCCCCAAACTATTCCCGCAATTCCCTATTTCCTAGTTATACGAATTTGCTGCCCCGAGGCCATCCAAACAACTGTATTTTTAAAATTTGAATATTTTAAAGCTAAAAGGCTCATCATAAGTTCCTACCCATTCTTGGTTTTTCTCAATCCAGCTGGCGATTGTATTAGCTACTTTTTCAGCAGGAGGAGCATAATTGACTCGGTTAGCTCGGATTTTATAACCTTTTTCATTGAGACGGTTCACTGGTGCCCAAGCCAAGGGACCGCTGATCACACCAGGACGGTAAAGCCTCATGAGGATTTGATGATTGCTGGCGTGGTAAACTATTGGTCCAACACCTGACCATTAATAGTGCAAAGCGATTTTACCAGAATGATAGACTGGACCAAAACAAGAAGGGCTACCATCTGCAATCGAACCAATAGCAACCACATCGAGGGGTCGCTCGCGCTTTAGCTTGGCTGCTTCGAGGGCTACCAATGCTGGCCAACTGTAGTTAACACGGTTCATCGATTCTACTATCTCAACCAGTGGCACTCCTCCATCCCCTACCTCAGTTTCGATTTGTCCTGCATTCAGGATAATCACATCGGGGTCATACTCAAGCCACCTTTGGGCATCCTCAAGGGTTTGTTGTTGAGACACACACAATGTATTGAAATAGTTACCTCTCCCCCCTCGCCCCACACTCGCTCTGTTCCCTATTGATTCATTGTCGAGCAAACACCTTATCTAAACGTTCTTCCCATTTCTTCTGATTAGCCATAGCATCTTGAACGTAGGGTGACCAAGCAATTACTTTAATAAATAATTGATTAATCCATGAAACAGGAAAACGGAGCGGCCTGACAATATCTAGAAATAAAACCACCCGCATCCCATCGGTTTCATTCCATACCTCATGGGGGAAGCTATCATCAAATATCATCGTTTTTCCTTCTTCCCAATAGCGAATGTCGTTACCAACACGAATCCGACAATTTTCCTTCGGTTCAGGAACACGTAATCCTAGAAGACATCTGATTACCCCTTTATAAGGTCCCCTGTGTTCAGGGATATGTTTACCTGGTAATAGGATTGAAAAAAATGCCGTTTTCATACCAGGAATTTTTTCGATAATACGAGTAGTTTCTGGACATTTTTCACAATTTTGTTTAACTTTGATTCCATAGCCATAAAAGCCATAGGTTTTCCACCGATTATCCGTGCTGACGTACTGACCTTGGTCTGGAGAAATATCCTGGAAGTTGGGTAGACTATCTCTATATTTCAATACTTGGTCTAGCTCTTGGCGAATCGTCATCCATTGGGATTCTAACTCTTCCACCCAATTAAATTTATCAGGATCAAAGAATGTTGAATTACCAATTAATGAAGAATTAGTAATTAACGTTTCCAACTTGTATATAAGTGGTGTACCAATACTATATATCAGGAAATTCCTCGCTTTTTCCCTAAGAGCGTCTAAAGAACGTTTCATGATTAATTATTAATTTAGCTGCGCTTAGATAAATATATTACCATACCTAATTAGTTTTTTTAATTGTTGCTAAAAAAAATTATAAATTGCTAGTGATGGTCGAAATTAGTAACTGGGAATTAGTAATATTTAACACATTTAATAATTCCAATAACTTAAGCATTCAGCAGTCAGTAGTCAGCAGTGAGTGGAAACCCCCGTGTCTGCCACTGCATCGCTTATTCAAAATCACCGATTGCGCTACGGGCATAAGCTGATAGCTGATAGCTGATAGCTGACCCAATAACAACTCTAGGATTCTGATGAAGCAACATTCAACTGACTCAACAAATCGGTAATGCTACGCTGCTGAAGTTGACTCTGTCGCCATTCACCTACTGCTTCTAAAGTGCCATCAAGAAATCGCAGCCGACATTCCCGACGTTTAATCTTACCACTAGAGGTTTTGGGAATACTTCCGGTTTTCAGCAGCACAATCCCATAAACATCGGCAATATGCTCTTGGGCTACCGCTTGACGAATGGCTGCCACTACTTCATCAACCACTAAGTGTCTCAGGTAACTCCGCTTTATCTCTTGAGCAATAACTAATCGTTCTTCCCCTTCTAAATCTACGGAAAACGCTGCACTAGCGTTGGGTCGCAGGGCTGGATGACTCTTCTCAACAGTGGCTTCAATATGCTGGGGATAGCGGTTGTTGCCCCAGAGGATCATCAATTCTTTGAGGCGACCGGTGATAAAGAGTTCCCCATCTTTTAGGAATCCTAAGTCTCCGGTGCGCAGAAATGGTCCAGTGCCAGTGTCTTTTATATAGGCACCGAATGTGCGTTCTGTTTCCTCTGGTTGATTCCAATAGCCCTTGCCCACACCTAAACCAGATACCCAAATTTCGCCAACTTTATTCTCTGGACACTCTATTAGGGTTTCCGGGTCAACAATTACCAACTGATCATCCAACCAAGGCTGACCACAGCTGACAATCCCTTGTGTTTGCTGTTGGTCTTTAGTAGCAGTTATCACTCGATTCTCTCCTAGGGCACCTTGCTCGACATACTTAATCACAGCAGAGTTAGCTTTCAATCCCCCGGAAATAAATAATGTGGTTTCAGCCATACCGTAGCAAGGGTAAAATGCTTCTGGTCTAAACCCACAAGGGGCGAAGATATTGGCAAACCGTTCTAGGGTTTCGGCTCGAACCGGTTCAGCACCGGAAAAGGCTACCTCCCAACTGCTGAGGTCTAGAGTTTCAATCTGTTCGGGAGTTACCTGACGACATAATAGGTCATAGGCAAAATTCGGACCACCACTGGTAGTGGCTCTGGCTTTATAGCGGGAAATGGCTTGGAGCCAGCGAACTGGTTTTTGAATCAAGGCTACTGGTGACATCAGTATAACCGGAAATCTCCCATAGATCGGCTGGATCACACCACCAATCAACCCCATATCATGAAACAAGGGTAACCAGATTATCGCTTGACTGTTGAGGGTATGCTCGAAGGACTGATAGATCGACGCTGAATTGTGCAGGATATTGCCATGGGTCACCATTACCCCTTTTGGCTTACCGGTGGAGCCTGAGGTGTACTGTAGAAAGGCTAAGCTATCGTGATCTGGGCGCTCGGTTTCAATCCAGTCTGATGCTAGAGACGGGGAAATTTCGTTGGTTTCTATCCAGGACAGTTCAGTTAAGGTTGGAGCTAATTCTGGATTCGAGCTACACTGCTGCTGGATTCTTTTCCATAAGTCCGTGGTAGTAAGCGCTACTGTGGCTTGGGAAGAAATGACCCGCTGCTGTAATTGGGCAATAGCCTGTTTCGACCGGGGGGGATTAGCGGTCACTGCTACAACTGAGGCATACAGACACCCAAAGAAAGCGGCAATGAACTCTAAACCAGCGGTATAGGGGTAGACTAATAAGGCACGGGAGCCAGCGGCAACTAGAGACTGTAGCTGAGCAGCAATGGCTCTGGCCTGTTGATCTAACTGTTGGTAGGTCAACAGGCCAGATTCTGTTTCCCCGTCTGCTAGGAAAGTGTAAGCAATTTGGTTAGGTTGGTTTAGTGCTCTATCGACCACGAGATCGACTAAGTTGGAGTATTTAGGTTTATGGTTTGCCATTATGCGATCGCGGATTATCCCTGGGTAGTTTCCCCTCATACCAAGCCTAGAGGTTACCAGACCCAATCAATCAAATCTGCATCTTACGAAACAGATTTTTCGATGCCAAATAGCTTACCTGTCAAACGCTATCGGCGCAAGAGGGTAGACTTGACTTGATTGATAGAATTTTTCACAAGTTTTAGTAGTTCATGGCAAAATAACCATCAAGTCAACCCCGAAAATAGCAATTCATTGGCTTCAAGAGTGGCAACTAGACCGAAATAAAGGCATAATCTCTGTTTAGAACATTATTAGCTGAGATTGAAGGTTCACAACTAGGCTCAATGATCGAAAAGTCATGGAGGGGTAAGGCCAGACGATCACCCAGTGCCAGTAACTGGAGTTGGGTGATTTAATCTTTTAGTGTGGTGAAGGAGTGCAACATGGAATTGTTGAACCAGGTCTGGAACGGGAAAGAAAGCTCACCGGCTACTTTAGTTACCAGTGATCAGAAATCTACCGTCAGTTCCCCAAAATTATCTCAAGGAGCATCAAGCATTGCCACTTGGTTAGTGTCCAAGCTAGCAGAAGTACTTGAGCTGGATGTCCAAGAAATCGATATTCATCGGGATTTTACCGATTATGGTTTAAATTCTATTGAAGCTGTTAACTTATCCGGAGAGCTGGAGAATTTCCTGGGACATCGGCTTTCCCCAACGCTTTTATGGGATCACAACAATATTGAGGCATTGGCTGAGTATTTGGCCGAATACGTTGCTAAACAACCAACAGGAAACTCACAAGCTCACCTAGAAACCTCGTCAGGGAGGTCAATACGGGAAACGAATGGTCATATATCGGCCAAAAACGGTCTAATTCCAAATCAAGATGTAGAAAAGCTAGACAATCAAGATATCCCACCGGAATACCACCATTTCCACCTATATCCAGAATACCGCAAACTGCAATTGCAACAGGAGGAAATTAAAGCGCTGGGGGTCAACAATCCCTTCTTTACTCCCCAAGAACGGGTGGTCAACAACACCACACAGATTGGTGGTCGGGAATTGATTAATTATGCCACTTATAATTATCTTGGAATGTGCGGTGACCCAGTTATCTCTCAAGCAGCAAAGGATGCCATAGATCATTATGGTACCTCCGCCTGTGCTAGCCGTCTGTTGTCAGGGGAAAAACCGTTACATCGGGAGCTGGAGAAAGAAATTGCTGACTTTATTGGTACTGAGGATAGTATCGTCTATGTGGGCGGGCATGCTACTAACGTAACTACTATTAGTCACCTATTTGGAAAAAACGACCTAATCTTACATGATTCTCTGAGCCATAACAGTATTCTACAGGGATGCATCCTGTCGGGAGCGAGCATTATTGCATTTCCTCATAATGACTGTCAGGCATTGGATAAAATACTCCAGGAGCGTCGTCACCACTATCAACGGGTACTGATTGTGATCGAAGGGGTTTACAGTACTGATGGCGACATTCCCGACTTGCCCCAGTTCATTGCAGTCAAGAAACGCCACAAAGCTTTCCTGATGGTAGATGAAGCTCACTCCATCGGGGTACTGGGCAAACACGGTCGAGGGGTTGGTGAGTTCTGTGGGGTTGATCCCGCTGATGTAGATTTGTGGATGGGTACCCTCAGCAAGTCCTTCGCTAGCTGCGGTGGCTATATTGCTGGTTGCGCTGCTGTGGTAGAATACCTCAAGTATACCTCCCCGGGGTTTGTCTATAGTGTTGGCATAGCTCCTCCTAATGCCGCCTCGGTGCTGGCTTCCATAAGGCTACTGAAAGAAGAACCAGAGCGAGTTGCGCTGTTGCACCAGCGAGCTAAACTTTTCCTGGAATTAGCCCAGAAACAGGGACTCAACACAGGGACGAGTAAAGATTCTCCGGTGATTCCAATTATTGTGGGGGATGCGTTGAAGTCGGTGCAACTCTCTCAGAATCTGTTTAAACGTGGTATCAATGTCCCGTTTATGTTCTACCCGTCGGTGCCACAAAATGCTGCCCGCCTGCGCTTCTTTATCACCTGTAACCATACGGAGGAGCAAATTCGCTTTACGGTGAACACCCTGGCTCAAGAAGTAGCAAAGCTTCAGCAGGACGATAGTACCCAGAAATCACCCTTAGATTAACTATCAAATAGTAGCAATACTGGATACGGTCATAACTTGAGCTAATTGATGATCCCCCCCATCCCCCCTTAACAAGGGGGGGGAAGAGCCTTAACAAGGGGGGGAAGAGCTTCCCCAAAACACCGGGGGGAGAAGAGGCCGAAAGCTCAGTTTAGGCCGCTGCTAAGTATAACTACTGACAGGTAAATCTAAGGGAAAACTGGCAACTTACAGATTAAAAATCCCGTTGGCGAATTGAGTGGGAATTAACTGGGGGATCAGACTATATATATTAGCAAGCCTTAGCAACTAACTAACTCGGGAAAAGTCTCCCACCCCGTTACCTACCTAATATTTACCTAACCTAATAGTTAGTGGCTGACAGGCAATCCGCCAACGACATCTTTCCAACTCTGGTTAAGTTAAGCCAGCTGTGATCAATTGATACATTCTGATAAATCAATTCCGGAAAACCTAACTATCGTTTCAGGTGCCACTTATGCGAGTTTTACTGCTATATCCTCTGTTTCCGAAAAGTTTCTGGTCAATGGAGAAAACCATTGAGTTGGTGAATCGCAAGGCACTGGTGCCACCCCTAGGTTTGGTGACAGTAGCGGCGATATTACCTCAGACATGGTCCTTTAAACTGGTTGACCGCAATGTATGTGAGGTAACGGAGGCAGAATGGGATTGGGCTGAGATAGTGATTATCTCAGGTATGATCGTCCAGAAAAAGGATTTTCTTGAGCAAATTCAGGAAGCTAAGCGCCGTGGGAAAAAGGTAGCCGTTGGTGGTCGGGTAAGGACCACCAACGTGCGATCATTTGGTTTGATTGAAGCCCCCTAAATCCCCCAATTCTGGGGGACTTTGATAGTTTTGTTCCCCCCAGAATTGGGGGGCTAGGGGGGCAAAACCATACGCATAATCAGCAACGCCAGTATTAGAAGCTTTAGGAGGTTGACTACGACGGATGTCGCGCCAAATCTGAGTAGCTGCTAATGCTCCATCGGCAGCAGCAATGACAACCTGATTCAGTCCTACCTTTAAATCACCAATGGCAAAGATCCGAGGATGGGAAGTGCGGGCCATTTTATCTGTAACCAGATTCCCTCCCTTCTTCTCCAAATCAAATGTGTCTAGATATTCGGCATGGTATTTGGAACCCATGGAAATCAAGCCAGCTTCCAACTCAATTACTCCACCATCCGTTAATTCTACTCCAGTCATCTGATGGTCTTCCCCTAAAAATTGCTCAACTGGGGTTTCTATGATTTCATAACCCTGTTGTTGTATTTTTTGTCGCAATTCATCATTTACCTCGAACAATCCTTGGGTAAATAAAGTAATTTCAGAAGTAAACCAACCCAGAGGAAAAACTACTTCCGCATTACCTGCCGTGCTAGCAAATACCCCCACCTTTTTATCAGCCATTCCATATCCATCACAAATCAGACAGACATGGAGGTTATAACCTGCGTAGTCATAGACATTTCGCATATTTTCCAAGGCTGGTAGATAGTCAATAATGCCACTAGCAGCAATCAGGTATTTAGCTCGAAAGGTATAGTTTTCACTATTGTTTCGACCGACTTTTACTCGTACAGCAAACGTCTCACCCTCATCAATTACTTCTTCGACAAAAGCATCTAGTATATCACCACCGATAGACAAATAATGCTCTTTACCTTGTCTAAGAACAGAACGACCAGGGGTATCGGGAGGTAAACCCAGGTAATTGTGGAGTTCCTGCATCCAAAAAGAGCGGGCTTTGCCTTTATCGATAATCAACGTATTGAGTAAGTAACGCTGGAGATAGATTCCCGCAGAAAGACCTCCTGCGCCACCTCCCACAATAATGGTGTCGTAAATTTTGTCAGTGGATTCTTGAAGATTTTGTTTTTTGAGTTTCATGATATTACCTCTGTAGTGGGTTGGAATAAAATCTATCGTAAGCATTCAGCGATCAGCGGTCAGTGGTCAGCGGTCAGTGCTCAGCAGTCAGCTGATATAACAGAGATTAAGCCAATGCTTACCTATTTGATTCAAAAGCTGAAAGGTAAGCATTCAGGCGTCAGCCTTCAGCCTTTAGCTGAAAGCTGAAAGCTGATAACTGATAGCTAATAGCTGATAACTGATAGCTGAAAGCTGATAACTGATAGCTAATAGCTGAAAGCTGAAAGCTGATAGCTGAAAGCTGATAGCTGAATACTTAAACTATTCAAATGAAATTTGAAATTAATTAAGATGTCCTGTTTTAACGTAAATTAAACAGCCTTCTTGACTAAAGGGAGTATGAGTACTGCCATCAGGATTGCGTATCCAAGTTCCTTTAGGATAAGTTCCATGTTCATCTTCAAACACCCCTTCAATCACATAAATTTCTTCTCCACCAAAATGACTATGGTGTTTAAAAATAGTTCCAGGTTCCCATTTAACTAGAGCAACATTTTCTGTACTATGAGTATGTAAGGGCATTACCTGTAATCCTTTAACTAAACCTGGAACCCAAGAATTATTAGTTGTATCGATTACTACTCGCTCTTGATCGTCAGGAGACATTTGCCATAGTTTCACCAGAATCGTACAACCTGATTCACTTTTAGGAGTATGGCTTGAACCTACGGGATTGCGGACATAAGTACCAGAGGGATAATCTCCTTTTTCATCAGAAAATATGCCATCTAAAACTAGAAATTCTTCACCACCACCATGAGTATGAGCAGAAAAGAAACTACCAGTCTGATAGCGAACTAGAGAGGTTGCTCTAGCTACTTCCTCTCCATCCCTTTCCAACATCCGACGCTGTACACCAGCCATAGGAGAATCAACCCAAGGTAGCTCTTCGCTATAGACAACAACTCGCTGAGTTAAATCTGCATGAATCTGCATGGCAACCTCCTGACATTATGTTTATTGTTGGAATCTCTAATTATTGCTTGAGATTGCTAGTACCATCACCACCAGCATCAACCCCACCATCCACAGGAAGAATCACGCCGGTAACCCAATTGGCATTAGCCAGATACAGCACTGCATCAGCAATATCTTTCGGTGTGCCAACTCTGCCAAGAGGCTGCTGCTGATTCAAATCATCCACAGTTTCTTGGTTCACTTCCCCCAGCAATGGTGTAAGAACAATGCCAGGGGAAATCATCCACAGTTTCTTGGTTCACTTCCCCCAGCAATGGTGTAAGAACAATGCCAGGGGCTACAGCATTAATCCGAATCTTGTCTGCTGCTAGCTCCACAGATAAGTTTTTTACCATTGCTGTGATAGCAGCCTTCGCCATAATCGGTGCAGAAGACGGCAAAGCCTTAATCCCATTAAATGCAAGTATTGTACTGATGTTGACGACCGCGCCGCCATCCCCCTGCTTTCTCATCTGTTTGACGGTTTCCTGGGTTAGTGCAAAAGTACCCCTTACATATCCCAGGTACCGTGAGAGCTCGTCAATTGTGTAATCAGTGAAGTTCTTGACGGCAAAGATGCCTGCATTATTAATCAAAACATCAACTCTACCAAACTTGGCAACGGTCTCAGTAACCATTTTAGGAGCGAATGTAGGATCAGTAATGTCCCCTGCTATAATCTGGATGCGATCAGGCTGATTCAGCTTTTGGGCTGCACTTTCAAGCTTTGAGAGAGTTCTGCCATTGATCATTACATTTGCCCCAGTGTTCAGAAACCCTTCAGCAATTGCATAGCCTATGCCAGTTGCGCCACCTGTAATAATAACAGTTTGAGTGGCCATACTATTTACCTCCAATTTAGTTCAACGATTCTTATCGGTTTACACCTCATGACAGCTAAGTAGTGGGAAATAACTAAGACTAATTGTTAGCTCTGTCTAAAGTTTTGCCAATGTTGACAAAACTTTAGACAGAGCTAACAATTTTTGTCCGACTACTTATACTGTCATTATACCTAATTATGGTTGACTAATTTTCCTGACTACTTAGGGTAATTAGAACGAACAAAGTTGCGAATGTAATTAGCAATCAACTCTAGATCTTCCTCAAGGGCAAAATGACCGGTATCTAGGATATGGAATTCGAGGTTTTTGAGATCCCGCTTGTAGGGATGGGCTCCTTCTTCGGGAAAGATGTAGTCACCTTTGCCCCAAACAATTAGGGTTGGAGGTTGAAACTGACGGAAATATTCCTGCCATTGTGGGTAGAGACTCGGGTTAGTACCATAGCTGTAAAACAGTTCCAATTGAATTTCTTTGTTGCCAGGACGGTCGAGCAAATATTGGTCGTGGAACCAATTGTCTGGAGCAATGGTTTCTGGATTGCGCACTCCATTAGTGTATTGCCACTTAGTCGATTCGAGGGTTAGAAAATCCGCTAGAACTTGAGCATTTTCAGGAGTTTTGTCCTGCCAGTAAGCCTTGAGTGGTTCCCAAAACTCTCGCAAACCTTCTTCATAGGCATTACCATTCTGCACAATCAGCCCTAGGGCGTGTTTTCAAAGTTTTCGGCAAGATTATGATCCCCCCCAGCCCCCCTTAAAAAAGGGGGGAGCCATACTCAAAGTCCCCCTTTTTTAAGGGGGACCAACGGGGGATCTCCGAGTTGGAAGACACGCCCTAGCACTTTGTTGGGATATTTGCTGGCTAGACGGTAACCTACTGGTGCGCCATAGTGCATCACATAGAGAAAGTATTGTTGTAAATCCAATTTAATCGTCAACTTTTCGACGATATCTGCCAATTTATCAAAGCTATATTCAAATTCATCAACCTTCGGCATGGAACTGGCACCAAAACCAGGATAATCTGGGGCAATCAGGTGGAATTCGTCTGCAAGGGCGGGAATTAGATTCCGGAACATGTGGGAAGAAGTAGGAAATCCATGTAACAAGAGGATGGTAGGGGCGTTTTTGGAGCCAGCTTCCCGATAGAAAATATTAACTCCATGGCCAAAAGGCCACGCTACGCGAACAATCTCAATAGTTTTGTGCATTGTGGTGTTTAGGTTAGTCATGATGATTACGTTCCTTGGTGATAATTGATTTAGTTTTTACAGTTCAAACTAGATGAGGAGAGCTTCAATTTTAGGGAGAAAGTTGAGCTAGTTGTTTCTCTAACTCTTGAATGCGAGCTTCTAGGGGAGCTTTCATTTGGGCAAATTCTTCTTCTGAATAACGAATCGGGATATGTTGGGGACAATTCCAGTCAAATGCCTCGACTTTAATTATGAATACTCGTCCCAATTCCGCCTGATAATTAGGATCGGCTAATTGATTGAGCAGTTGTGGGTCGTTATCAATAATTTGAGCCCTTCCCCAAATCTTTAATCGGCGACGGTGAGCGTAATCCATCAAAAATAGAAAAACGCGATCGCTTTCAGACAAGTTACCGACACTGATGTATTGCAGATTTCCTTGAAAATCTACAAAACCCAAGGTTTTATCATCCAGAACTTTGAGGAATCCTTTGGGCCCTCCACGAAACTGGATGTAAGGCCAACCGTTACTGTTGACCGTACCCATATAGAAACTATCCCGTGCAGCGATAAATTCTGTTTCTTTAGCAGTCAGAGTATCTGTGCTGATGCCTCGTTTGGCGAATTGGTCATAAATTTCCCGAGAGCCGTAGCGGGTTTGAGCGTTTTTGACTCCAGGGGTAAAAGCAATATTGGTAAATTGTCGTGCCATCAGAAATCCCCTTATTTATCTAGACCGTTATTTATGTAAGCTGTATTTATGTAGACCGGTCTGTCTCTTATTAGGTTAATAGACAGGTCTGTATAAAGTCAAGGATTTTCCGCTGATTTTTTTGTAAAGTTTTGTTAAGCAGTGCCCGATAGTCACAGGACACTGAGGAGGGGAAAGTGTTAGCCTAAACTAGACAGACTTGTCTATTCAAATCTGATTCAGTAACCATGACCAAATTGACTTCATCTCGTAAACCAGTTCGCGATCGCATTTTAGAGAAAGCCTCTGAGCTCTTTTACAAAGAGGGTATTCAGAATGTGGGGATTGATCGCATCATTTCCGAGTCTGGTGTGGCCAAGATGTCACTTTACAACCACTTCAAATCGAAGGATGCTCTGATTGAAGCATTCCTACGACAGCGGGGCGAGAGCTGGCGTGCCTGGTTTATAGAAACTGTTGCCCAACATAGTTCAGATCCCAAAGAGCGTCTATTAGCAATCTTTGATGTGCTTCAATTATGGTTTGAGGCTCCAGATTTTCGGGGCTGTGCTTTCATTAACGCTACTGTAGAGTTGGCCAAGCCCAATCACCCAGGTTATCAGGCGGCTTTGGAGCACCAACAAGCGGTTTATGCCTATATTCTGGATCTGGCTCAGGCTACAGGCATTACTGATCCTGAATTATTGGCTCGACAGTTTTTACTGCTTGTGCAAGGCTCAATTGTTGTAGCGATGATGGAGGGTAACTCCATAGCAGCAGCACAAGGGAAAACCGTTGCTTCAGCATTATTAGGGAGAAGGGAGTAGGGAAGTCAGAAGAGGGAATAGGGAAATGCGATCGCACTGGTTTGTGGACGGTTGAGGGTCAATCAAAAAACCGTTGCGTCAATGGTGTAGATTAAATCAAGATCAACTATGACCAAGTCAACTATCGAGTTGTCGCTTTTTTCCCCGCGCCAAGCACGGGGGTTTTCAGCTTTCAAGAACTCTTCATAAATATGAAAGAGAAGATGGAAATTAGGACAACACCAATAACGAGATTCTCGACAGGTAGGGTAGATTGAGGGTTTTCAAGAAAATTGACTGTCGGTCTGACCACATTTTCCAGATTTATGGGATTGTTAAACTGGACTTCTTGGAAATAAGAATAACTAGGCTCATAACTAGGCTCTTGGGGATTGATGAACACTAGAGAAACAGTTTGATCCATCGGACTCACTTCGGCTAATTCTTCAAAAACCAAGTTACGGGTGCCGTTAGCAGTCCTGGCGATGGCTGGACTGGTTGAGTTATAATAGATATCTGTGGTGAGAGACACTTGACTAATAAGTAGTACTATAACTAAGGTTACAGGTAAAGCACCGCCTAGGCTATAGGGGTTTCTAGTCCAATCATACCATTAATAGATAAGATTAATAGATACGATTTATACTGAACAACTAAGACAGGAATAAAACTAAGCTCAAAGGAAGTTCAGGGGCTAAGACTGTTGGCATTTTGCCCTTATCAGCACGAGACCGATATACACAGATACCGGATAGACTCAGAGAACGTCTATCGGTTAGTTTATCCGGTATCTGTATGTAAAAACCCATGGTGTGCTTTTCTGGTTGATCAAATGCATTCAGGGGGGACTATCCAAGCATGGTTTTAAGCCATAGCTGGATAAAGCATCACCCCTAGAGACACCACACCAGCAATGATCATGAGTCCAGCTGGCATAAACTTGCGAGTTTTAGCGAGCCGGATCGCAAAGACAATCACCAGTGCAGCTGCTACGGCTATCCCTAAGGTTTGTGCCCAGGGTTGTTCTTGAAGCTGCATTATTCCAGCAAATATTAGCAATAAACCGCTAATTACACCAGAAATGAGAGATATTTTGCTTTTGGCTTTAGCATAGCCCATGATTCCCCCAATCAGGGCTAAGATGCCGTATAAGAGTACTGCTGCAATACTTAGATTCATCATTAAATTTTTTGTCAAACTGAACTCAGTTATACCTCTAGCTCGATACTTCTTTGGTCAAGTCAGCAGAAAACTTAACATTAGGGAGTAGGGAGTAGGGAGTAGGGAGTAGGGAGATTGGATGCAGTCATTAATCGTAGGGTGGGCAGTGCCTAGCAACGGGATTGGCAAGCTTGGTCAATCTGTCTGATCCACTGCCCACCTTACATGAACCAAGCTGATTGAGACTGGTGCCAGATGTCAGGAGTAGGGAGATTGGATGCAGTCATTAATCGTAGGGTGGGCAGTGCCTAGCAACGGGATTGGCAAGCTTGGTCAATCTGTCTGATCCACTGCCCACCCTACATGAACTTGGTGAGGTACATTTTTAATTTTAGGCAAGAGGCAAGAGGCAAGAGGCAAGAGGCAAAAGGCAACATAAAAAAATATTGTGTACCTCATTAATATGAGAAATGCTCTAGTGATTGACTAGCAACTAATCAAAATAAGAAGTAACGCTGTGCCATGGGTAAAACCGTTGCGGGCTCGCATGTTAATAATTCCCCATCAGCTCTGACTTCATAAGTTTCTGGATTGACCTCAATCTGTGGCAAGGCGTCGTTGAGTTTCATGTCGGTCTTGCTCAAGTTGCGGGTGTTGGAAACGGCAACAGCGGATTTTTGTAAGCCAATTTGAGCTGGGATGTCTTGGTCTAAGGCAGCTTGGGACACAAAGGTAACGGATGTGGCTGCGATCGCACCACCAAAACTACCAAACATCGGACGCATATGAATCGGCTGGGGTGTGGGAATACTAGCATTGGCATCACCCATTTGGGACCATGCGATCGCACCACCTTTAATCACTATCTCTGGCTTGACTCCAAACATGGCTGGACGCCACAGACACAAATCCGCTAGCTTCCCTTCTGCGATGGAACCGACATAATTAGCAATTCCGTGAGCGATCGCAGGATTAATCGTATACTTGGCAACGTAACGCTTGGCTCGGAAATTGTCGTTTTCCCCAGTTTCCCCAGTAGTGGTGGATAACACTCCCCGTTGCACTTTCATTTTGTGGGCTGTCTGCCAGGTACGGATAATCACTTCACCCACCCGTCCCATGGCTTGAGAATCAGAGGCAATCATACTAAAAGCCCCTAAATCATGAAGGATATCCTCGGCAGCAATAGTTTCCCGACGAATCCGGGACTCAGCGAAGGCCACATCTTCAGGAATGCCCCGGTCTAGGTGATGGCACACCATGAGCATATCCAGATGTTCTTCTAGGGTATTAACGGTATAGGGACGGGTAGGATTGGTAGAAGAGGGCAATACATTAGCTTCACTACAAACTTTAATAATATCTGGAGCATGACCGCCCCCTGCTCCTTCGGTGTGGTAGGTGTGAATGACTCGGTTTTTAAAGGCAGCAATGGTATTTTCCACAAACCCGGCTTCATTAAGGGTATCGGTATGAATTGCCACCTGGACATCAAACTGATCCGCCACACTTAAACAGGTATCAATAGCGGCTGGAGTAGTGCCCCAGTCTTCGTGCAGCTTCAATCCCATCGCACCCGCTATCACTTGTTCCTGTAATCCTTCGGGTTTGGCACTATTGCCTTTCCCTAAAAACCCTAGATTCACAGGAAATGCATCCGCAGCTTGCAGCATCCGGTGAATATTCCAAGCACCAGGAGTACAGGTTGTGGCGTTAGTGCCAGTGGCTGGACCTGTACCACCGCCAATCATAGTAGTGATACCAGATGCGATCGCAGTTTCAATCTGTTGGGGACAAATAAAGTGAATGTGAGCATCAATCCCCCCAGCGGTGACAATCATGCCTTCCCCAGCAACTGCTTCGGTGCTAGGACCAATAATAATAGTGACATTGTCCTGGATGTAGGGATTTCCAGCTTTGCCAATGTTGACTATTTTGCCATCTTTAATACCAATATCGGCTTTAACAATACCCCACCAATCCAGGATTAGGGCGTTAGTGATCACCAAATCCACAGCACCCTCGGCGCGGGAGATGGGGGATTGTCCCATCCCATCTCTAATCACTTTACCACCACCGAATTTAACTTCATCACCATAGGTGGTGTAGTCCTGTTCCACTTCGATCACTAGTTCTGTATCAGCCAAGCGGATGCGATCGCCTACGGTAGGACCATAAGTTTCGGCGTAGGCACGACGATCCATACGATAACTCATCAACAACTCCTTGATTAAGGGTAATAGGTAATGGGTAATGGGTAATAGGTAATGGGTAATGGGTAATGGGTAATGGGTAATGGGTAATGGGGAATTTTATCCCCTCGGCCAAACTCTGGGATTACCTCTGGGTAGCGCTTGCTTTAGAAAAAAAATAGTAACTGTATATCAAGTTGACAATATCAAGTTGACCGATCAAGTTGACCATTAATTTTGCCATTGAAGCCGTACACCTGACGGCTACCGACAAGAGTGACTAATTCCACCTCTCGTTCGTCTCCCGGTTCAAAGCGGATAGCGGTGCCAGCTGGAATATTTAAGCGCATGCCTTTAGTAGCTTCCCGGTCAAATTGGAGAGCTTCGTTGACTTCAAAGAAGTGAAAGTGAGACCCTACTTGAATAGGGCA
>NZ_JAAHGN010000030.1:0-22764 GCF_010672485.1 Moorena sp. SIO2C4
TGGTTAATTGATAATAGTCTCAATAAAGCGGTAGATTAGTGGGCTAAATGCCCAGCAGATAGCCGCCACGATGTAGCCAAATCTTATAAGACATTGGCTACAGCTTTTTATTGGGTTTTTATTGACAGTGCAAGGTCACATTTGTAATGATTCCTTTGGGATATAGAATTATGGGTGTATCACAGTCTAGATGCAGTTGCTCTGGGAGTCAGGGATAAAATTCAGGGCGATAGACTGTGAACCGAGAGTCCCCACGTCAGTTTGTAATATTCGGTGTTGTATGTAGACTCTAGTATCTATACTCTGGTAATGCTGGCGATATTGTTGATTAGGAATACTTAAGGTGTTATAAATTAACCTGTTCTCAGTGTTTGTGTTGCCGTAGCGGGACGCAGTAGCTTCCAAACTACACTTTGAAGTGCGGAATGTGGGATACCAAACAATCCCTATCTACTAGTTAGCACTACCATCTTGATTGGAATTATGGTTCCGATCCATATTGTGCTGGGTTTTTTTACCAAGACTATCAGAGTCCAAAATTAATAACTGATAGCGCTGCGCGCAGGGAACAGGGAACAGGGAACAGGGAACAGAAATATGTCTTAAGTGTTCAGTTTTTTCGGGAAAATTTGTCTGGAAATAATTTTAAGCTTTTTTAAGTTGAGAGTATTCACAAAGTATTCACTAACTATTGTTAGAACTTTATAAATCCAGTAACTGATCAATTTTTACTAAATATCCGGATTTAGAGTCTTGAAGGTGTAGTTAATAATTAGTTATTAAACTAAAAATTACCAAGTTTTGATGATTTCAAACAATCCAATAATTACTTTGGAAAAAAAAATATATTTCTACCCTAGGTTAGGGGATTTAATTAATGCCATCGACGTAATATCTATAGGGAATCAAGGGTAACGAATCCAAGAATACTAGTTAGTTGGTAAACACACTATTCCTAAAAATATAGGTAATTACGTAATGACTATGCTAATTTGTCAGAAGCAATGATTAAAAATATTGCTTAGCAATCATTTTAGGCATTGATAATCGATTGATATTAAAAAAATAATTATCAAAATATCAGAGCTATAAACAGTATTAATTTGAATTAATTAAAATTAATACAAGTTAAGCATACCAGATACCTAAGAGCATTTTTTTATGTTCCATAAAATCAAAAAAATGTGTACCTCACCTATTTGATAAATGCTATATAGCGTTGAGCATACTTATGAAGTACAGTCAATTTTATTATCCCTAGTCGCTACTCCCTAATCCCGAGTCCCGAGTCCCGAGTCCCGACTCCCGAGTCCCGACTCCCGAGTCCCGAGTCCCGACTCCCGACTCCCGACTCCCGACTCCCTAAAACCCAGGACTAAAGTACCTAAAGCAATTGATAAAATCTATAAACTATAACCCATAAATTACTGACTCTCAAACAGTTTTACTTCTTATTAATTAAAGTGACCAAGAAACTAATTTTAACTATTTTCTATCAGTTCAATCCTTGGCATAGCAGCATTGGTGGGATTCAGACCGTCATCCGCTCCTTTATCAAATATGCTCCCAGTGAGTTCGAGGTGCGGTTGGTGGGAACAGGAGACCTGGCTTCAGTTTCCGGTATATGGCAAGAAGGAGAAGTAGCGGGTCGAGCCATTCAATTTATGCCCCTGTTTCCTTTGGAAGATGACAATGTTAGGGGCTTGATACCGACGACGGTGAAGTATACGACTGCCCTGTTCGGTCGTTGCTTGGCATCGGATTTTATGCATTTTCATCGCATCGAACCCAGCTTAGCAGCCCTGAATTGGTCTGGAGAGAAGACGCTGTTTGTACACAATGACATTGCCAAGCAGATGAATCCTGCAACGGCTAATAATGGCATTCTTTGGCAGCGTTTTTCCGCAAGCTATTTTGCCATGGAACGCTTACTGGTGAAGCAATTTAGCCAAATTTTTTCCTGCAATACTGAATCAGCTAAGTTTTATCAACAGCGTTATCCAGCGATCGCAAATCGTGTTGCTTACCTGAAAAACACTGTTGATGACGAGGTGTTCTATCCCCTAGACCCAAAGCAACGAGCACAGGGACGCAAAGCTCTGGCACAGGAGCATAATTTGTCTGAACAGACCCGTTTTATCCTTTTCGCCGGTCGTCTGCATCCTCAGAAAGACCCGATGTTACTGATACGGGCGATGGCAACTTTATATATTGCCAATGTTCACTTACTGATTGCTGGGGATGGGGAGTTAAAGGATGAACTCCGTGGTGAAATTTCCTTTCTTGGGTTGTCTAACCGAGTGACTATGCTTGGAGCAGTAGGTCAGGAAAAACTAGCAGACTTATACCGTGTCTGTAGTGTCTTTGTTTTGACTAGCGTTTACGAAGGACTGCCCTTGACTGTCCTTGAGGCTCTCGCCTGTGGGACACCTGTAGTGACTACGAATTGTGGTGAAACCCCCAAATTTCTCGGTGCTGACAGTGGGATTGTTTGCAAAGAGCGTACTGCCGTTGCGATCGCAGATGCTTTGGGTAAGGTCTTGCACCATCCAGAGAATTATTCAGCCTCCTCCTGTGTGCGCACGGCTCAACCCTATAGTGCTCGCACAGTTGTCAGCAGTGTTTATGAGCAAATGCTCAACCGTGCTCACCAACGGTCTGCCTAATCTCTGTCTAATCCGCTGCCTTTAATCAAGATAGAGCAGTCAAACTTACATAGTAAGCATATGCGCTACAGATGGTGCTACTTGAGGTGCTATCAGCTATCAGCTATTAGCGTGTCGCGTATCAGCCAAAGGCCTGTGGCCACGCTACACTGAACAGTTTATGCCCATAGCGCACGCTACACCGAACAGCTTTTGAATAAAATAAGCTGACGGCTGACGGCTGACGGCTGAATGCTTACCTTACATACTCAGGGTGTCATCACCACTTCATTAGTCTGCCGAAGAGTATTGTAAAAGAGAAAACTAGAACTCATGAAAATTGCTGTAATTGGAGCCAAAGGAGTACCTGTTAAGCAAGGTGGCATTGAACGTTACTGCACAGAACTCTATCCCAGAATCGTTGCCCAGGGTCATTCGGTAGATCTATTTGCACGGTCGTCCTACACCGAGTCTACCGGTTTTTCATCCTCTGACTACAAAGGTGTTCGAGTAATCTCTCTACCCTCGATACAATTCAGAGGAATAGATGCTTTGGCTAATGCTGCCCTGGCAGCGATTATCTCCAGTGGCAAACGCTACGACATCATTCATTTCCATGCCCTAGGTCCAGCTGTGTTCTCCTGGCTCTCCAGAATTGCCTCTTCTGCAAAAATTGTGGTTACCTGTCAGGGATTGGACTGGCAACGAGCCAAGTGGGGGAAATGGTCGAGTGGGTTAATTCGTTTGGGGGAGAGGAACGCGGTCTACTCTGCCCATGAGTTAGTGGTAGTGTCACAAGCACTCCAAAATTACTTTCTCAACACCTATAGCAAGAATACAGTCAATATTCCCAATGCTCCAGGGATTTACCCAGAGTCAGACCCCAAATTTTCCTATGGTAAATTCCTAGGTCTAAACCCGGGGCGTTACATTCTGTTCTTGGGCAGGCTTGTACCGGAAAAACGACCTGATCTACTGATCAAAGCTTTCCAACGGCTCAAATCTAACGGTTGGAAACTGGTGATTGCTGGTGGTGATAGTGACACTCATAACTACATCGCCAACCTACATGACTTGGCAGGCACAAATCAAGACGTGTTATTCGTTGGTGAACTCTATGGAAGTCGCTTAGCCGAGATTGTTCGGGGCGCAGGGTTGTTTGTTCTGCCTTCGGATTTAGAAGGATTACCGCTGGTGATGCTAGAGGCAATGCAGGAAGGGATTCCAGTGCTCGCTAGTGATATCCCTCCCCATCAGCAATTGATTGGTGAACAACGAGGTCTACTGTTCCAAGCAGGAAACGTAGACTCTTGTGTCCAAGCTCTAGAGAGGGCGATCCGCCAACCTCAAGAGTTAGCGGACATGGCCAAGAAGGCACAAGACCATGTAGCCACTTACTATAACTGGGACAAAATTACTGCTGATAACTTAAGACTGTATCAAAAACTCTGTGCGTCCTCTGATCCCAAATTCAGTGTCACGCTCCCCTTTTTCAAGAACCAGTAAAACCACAGAGTTTCGTCAACGTTATGGACACCAGCCTTTCATCACTACCATTAGCCTTAAAGCGGCGGCTTTTGCCAGCCCTTGTTACCTTTACATCCGTAATTGGTGGAGCGATTGCCTATTTGGTTGTTACCCCACCAGTGTACCAAGTGAAAGCACGGCTGATGCTGGACAATAAAAAGGTGAGTGTATCTGAGTTGGGTGACAACCTCAGCCAAGTCCCTGCTAATACACCCGGTGGAGCTGACCCAATCGCAACTCAAGCAGAACTAGTGGGGTCAGAACGGCTTCTTCAGGGAGCACTTGACGAGATTGCTCTACTCGGCAGTTCACAAGAAGGACTGACCATAGACACACTCCGTGAGGATTTAAAGGTAAAAATTGTGCCTGCTACCAATATTCTTGAGCTGAGCTATCAGGGTCAAAATCCAGAATTGGTAACCACGGTGCTCAATGCTGTCGCCAACGCAATGGTTACTGAAAGTGCTGAAGGGATTCGTTCAGAAGCTAGAGCTGTGCGGGAATTTTTGGAGAAAGAAGTACCATTACGGCGTTTGGAGGTAGCAGCAGCAGAAGCAGCGTTAAACAAATTTAAACAGACCACTGGTTTAGTTTCTCCGGAGGAACAAACACAACTCTTAGTCAGGAGTTTAGCTACTTTAGAAGACCAAGAACGTGCTGTGTCTATTCAACTCCAAGATGCTAAAACCCGTAGCCAAGAACTCCAGACCATAACCAGTCTGAATAATACTCAGAATGCTTACATCGCTGGACGCATTGGTCAAGATCAAGAACTCCAAGCCTTACGAGCTCAGCTAGTAGAGTTGGATCGGGAGTTAGCCAAAATGCGATCGCGTCTAACTGATCAAAATCCAGCGATGATATCACTGGTTCAGGAGCGGTATGAACTCCTTACCCTCTACAATCAAAAACTTTCTCGTCTGTTACCGACTAATCAGTCCAATAATCAAATTATTGCCCCTGGTGATGTGGCCTCTGATCAGTTGAGCCAGGACTTTACCTCTAGATTTATTTTAGCTCAAACAGAACGGTCGGCACTGGAACAAAAGCTCTACCTGGTGCAGACTGAGCGCATTAAACTCCAGAATCGTCTTGGTCAAATACCAGTTCTACGGCAACCCTTTGCTAGCTTAGTTCGCCGACAAGAAGAAGCAATTGCCTCTCTTAAACTCCTCCAAAACAAACTGGAAGAAGCACGGATTGCAGAAGCCCAACTAGTTAGCAATATTCAAATTATTGAGCGGGCAAAACTTCCTTCATCACCCCAGGAACCCAATCCAAAAGTGGTGCTGGTGATAGCTACTGCTGCTGGAATTGCCCTAGCTGTCGGTATGGTGCTGCTGCTGGAGGTAATGGATAATACCCTACACGATGCCTCGGAAGCGGAGGCACTCCTGAAGCTGCCTAGGCTGGGGGTATTACCGAAGATACCTGCTCAGGCACTCAGTCTTGAGCAACCGAACCGATTCTTGGAAGATATGAGGTTAATGGAGCCTTACCGCCTGCTCCTGACAACCATGGAGTTGCGTGCTCAGAAGACCTTACAGCTGATTGTGGTCAGCAGTGCTGTTTCCGGAGAAGGTAAGTCAGTGGTAGCTTCCCACTTGGGTGCGGTTTCAGTAAGATTTTCCCGGCGGACATTGATTATTGATGCCGACTGGCGTCACCCAATGCAGCACAATTTGTTTGGCTTATCCCCTCAGCCAAAGGTTACAGATGTAATTGACAGCAATCAAACCTGGCTGTCGGCAGTGCAACCCACAGCCATCCCCAACCTTTCAATTTTGACCTGTAGTGACCTGCCCTCTGGTCCGGCTACCTTCCTACAGTCACAGGTGATCAAGTCTATTTTGGCAGCAGCCGCAGATCATTATGACCTAGTGATTGTAGACACGCCACCAGTTAGTAGTTTTCCTGATGCCCATACCTTGAGTCGGTATAGTGATGGGTTAGTGATGGTCACACGTCCCAACTTTACCCAGAAAGATATCCTACTACAGACAGTATCGGAATTGAACGATAGTAGCACTCCCATACTGGGGTTTGTTGTCAATGGCATAAGCGATCGGACTCAACAGTACTATTCCGATTCCTTCTATAGTTACCAGCCTCAATCTCAATCCAGGCAGACCCATGGCAACGAAGCCAGTAACAATTGTGCTGTTGTATCCAAGGGGGTTGATCATGCAGATTCATAACCCCTGGCATCGTTCCTCTGCTCTGACCTTTTGGCTAGGACTGGCAGGTGTGCCGATTGGTCTAGCTGTTGGCTTACTCGCAGGTACTCAGCCGAGTTTGCTTGGTTTAGGGTTGGTTGCAGTAGCGGTGGTGGTCTACTTCTTTGCCCGGTTTGAGCAAGCGGTACTGGGACTATTGATCTTGCGTAGCTGTCTCGATCCGTTTTCTGATCAACAGGTACCAGCAGCTTTTGCTATCGGACTCGACGGCTTGACTTTGCTTTATGTGACAGTGATGTTACTGAGGGGGCAAACTGTACGCACTGATAAGTTTTGGTGGTTCTTTGCTGGTTGGGTGATGCTACAAGGCTTGTGGGTGATACTTTTGCCTCTGGGAGGGCTGGGGCTAGATGCTTCGTTTTTGCTAGAAAGCATCCGTGAGTGGATACGTCTATTTTCTTGGCTGATGGTCTACTTGCTGGTAATGCAACTCAAGGACAGGCTTCCACCTAAGCAAGTTGTCTATGGGCTGTTTTGGGCTCTGCTCTTACCAGTTACAGTAGCGTTGCTCCAGATGTTTGTACCTTCGGTTTTACCTCCCATGTTTGCTGCTGATGGAGGTTATTCCGAAACACTAGATGAAGTATCTCGAATCAAAGGGACTATTGGTCACCCTAATGGCTTTGTAACCTGGTTATTGCTGTTCATGGGTCTGACCTATTGGAGGCTAACCCAGTCAAAGCCACGCTGGATCTGGATGCTATTGCTGGGTTTACTTAGCCTTGTGTATGTGAGTACTAAGGCTCTATTTGGTTTGATGATGCTTGGTACCTTTATTGTGGTTTTAATCGCCCCTAGATTGAGCATAGTGAACCTAATCGGTGGCATAGTCCTATTTGTCGGAATTATAGTTTTGTTTGGTAGTACGGAGTTTGGTCAAGAACGTCTCGGCTCAATCACTGAAACACCCTTAGGCAATCCAGACATCGATATTTGGCGTGCCATCCTCCTCTCCAAGGGAGACCATAACAGTTTCAATTGGCGAATTGCTCAGTGGCATTACCTACTACAGCAATGGCAACATTTTCCTATTCTCGGTTACGGTCTCGGAATTAGTGCTGATGTTAGTACCAATGGGCTGTATCCCCACAATGATTACATTCGAGCGCTGGTAGAAGGAGGAATCCTAGGACTGGTAACTTGGTTGGTCTTCCTCGGAGTTCAGGTTGGGCGTCTTGTTCAATTATTTCGACAGGCATCTCCTGGCAGTGGACAACGAAATCTGTGTTTAGCCATGTTGGCGGTTCTTCTGGCTGTACCTGTGGGGATGATTACCGAAAATATCTGGAGTCATACCACTCTCTTTTTCTACTGGTATACCTTGTTGGCAGTGGTGGGTTGGAATTGGGATGATCTGCCGCCTTCAGAAAGTCACGCACCGGTTAGTCCTCCTGCACGGCTTACACCTTTTTGATCAGGGTAACTCTAGCTTTTATAGGAGTGACGCGAATTATTTCACTCACGAAATAGTTGAGACTTTAACCAATAGCAATACAACACCATGACTAATCAAAACATCATAAATAATGCTGAAATTAACTTATCATCAAGTACTCAAGACTTGCTTTGCTGTCCCTGTTGCTTGTCTAGTTTAGAATCAATAAAAAATCAGTTGAGATGTACAAATTTTCAATGCAATACTTTTTATCCTGTTGTTCAGGATAAACCAATTTTGATCAATGAATCATCTAGTATATTTAAGATTAAAAACTTTCTAAATCCCGAAAATGCTGATCTTAACCCAAAACCAAAATTAGAAAGAATTGCCATCAATTTGATTCCTAGCATTATCCTGAATTTGAAAGGTAAGAGGAATTACAAAAAATTCACAGAACTTCTGCTCAAGCAGACTGATAGTCCTAAAGTACTGATAATTGGAGGTAGTGTGATTGGTCAAGGTATGGAAGAGCTGTTATCAGTACCTGCCATTGAAATTATCGAAAGTGATGTTGCTTATGATTCCCGTATAGCAGTAATTTTTGACTCCCACAATATTCCTTTTAAAGACAATTCATTTGATGGAGTCATAATCCAAGCTGTCCTTGAACATGTTGTAGATCCATCCCGTTGTGTTGAAGAAATTCATCGAGTGCTCAAAAAAGATGGTTTAGTTTATTCAGAAACTCCGTTTATGCAACAAGTACACCTAGGAAGATATGATTTTACTCGCTTCACTCACTTAGGACATCGTCGTTTATTCCGCAAATTTGAAGAAATTTGTAGTGGTGCTGTCTGTGGACCAGGAATGGCATTAGCCTGGTCATATCAATACTTTCTTTTAAGTTTTGTTAAGACACCTATGGCAAGAAGTTTGATTAAGGTTATTGCCAGACTGACATCTTTTTGGTTGAAATATTTCGACTACTATCTAATTGATAAATCGGGGACATTTGATTCGGCATCAGGTTTTTACTTTATGGGCAAAAAGAGTGAAAAAATTCTTGACGACACAGAACTAATAACTCTCTACAGAGGAACACAAGCCAGTTCTTTCTAACTAGCTTCGCTACGCGGAAGTTTGAAGTATGAAGTTAGTTAATATCCAATAGTTTTCCTGATGGATACTGGTTATTTTTTTTGTAGCTATGCAATAGTATTTGGGTGCATTTCAAAGTTTTAATTTTATAAATTAGTGAAATATACTAGGATTTAAATATTATTTTATAATGCCAAAAATAATGAATAATATCAGTAATTATTTACTACAAGATTGGCAAGTTAATTACTATGAGTCTAACTTGAAGGCTCGGTTCATTTTATTGATGTTTCGTTCAACACATTTGCTTGGTAAATTACCTGCACCTTTTTCATTTTTATCGATTTTTTATCGTTTACTTTACCAAGTATTAGTAGAATGTATATTAGGAATTGAATTGCCTTGGGATACTCAGATTGGAGCTAATACTAAGCTTTTGCATGGCATAGGTTTGGTGGTAAATCATGAAACTGTTATTGGCGCAAATTGTACCTTAAGACACTCAACCACTATTGGAAATAAACAATTACCAGATGGTTCCTATAGCGGTTGCCCAAAAATTGGCAATAATGTAGATATCGGCTCCAATGTGGTGATTATTGGTGCGATTACCATTGGAGATAATGCTGTAATTGGTGCTGGTTCTGTAGTTGTAAAGGATGTTCCTGAGAGTTCTGTAGTTGTAGGAAACCCGGCAAGAGTTATTCGTAAACTTTGTAAAAAAAAAGTTAATTTATAAAAAATAGTATCAGTATTAAATAACTAAAGTATCGCTAATTTTTAAGCATAATATCTAGAGCAATAGCTATGGTTATGCCAAGCTCAACTTAGCTTGGAAATCTCTGCAGAAGGTTAATAGTGATTACCGACAGGCAAACCATTATCGTCAGCAAGCCCTTCTACACTATCCTAAGCTGCGCTTCTCTCTAGACTTTATCCGTTTGAGTTTTGCGATCGCACTGAGGCAGTTCTTCCGATCTCAGAGCTACAGCAGATTGCTAGAGGTAGATTACAGTCTGCGTCGGCGTCTATCAAGTGTTGCTCGATAGCTACCCATCTCCCCTTTCTCCTGCTCCTGATTATGCTATTCAAATCTAGGAAATTCAGTCGGAAATTCAGATGGTATGTAGTAATAGTTCTGGTGCTGGTAACGATAACTATCAGTATCGGTTTAGCTAACTATTTTAAACCGAAGCAATCTATTACTGCTAATACCACTACTTCTGCCGCTAATGCCAACACTCCTACCACTCGTGACCCCTGGTTATGGCCTTTTTCTCAGGACTCAATCTGGAACATGCCCATCGGCAG
Source organism: Moorena sp. SIO2C4 (assembly GCF_010672485.1). Classification (NCBI taxonomy): domain Bacteria; kingdom Bacillati; phylum Cyanobacteriota; class Cyanophyceae; order Coleofasciculales; family Coleofasciculaceae; genus Moorena; species Moorena sp. SIO2C4. The sequence goes on from NZ_JAAHGN010000030.1 coordinate 10,197, forward strand.
TAATGCTGAGTATAAACCAGCTAATTTGCCGCGATCGGCTCGCTCCACTATAGATGTCGATCTTTTATTTATTATTCCTGCTAGTAGTCCACTGCGACCGTTGTATGACCCTGATAGTTGGACTAAGCGTTGTAGCGGAACTACAACCTATGAAAACTTATCTATCCCCATTCCTGATGATTTAATTGTTCCTGATGCCATTAACACTCTCGTTAGGTATTCCACTCCCAATAATGCTGCCGCCTTGCTACAGCCTGACGGTCGTACTATCATCCAGCTAGAACCAATGGCTCGCTGTCAAAACGGTGGTCCGGTATATGGCTATCACTGGCCGAAAAAAGATTTGGATCTATACAGTCAAGGTATTGCCGGAGGTCATCTTGGTTCTGGATTGTCCTCTTTAGGAGGAGCAATACGCAAGGGAGAATTAATTGGTAGCGAACCGATTCGTCATGTTTTAAAACTAGAGCTTTGGGAAAAATATATCTATTACAATCCCCAAAGTTCTACACCAGGATACCGTTGGCCTGCAGATAGGGCAGATTCAGCTGCTCCAAAGATATATAAAGGTGAAGACCCTCAACTGGTAATGGGTTCTCTGTTAGCAATTCCGCCGGAGGTAAGTGAAAAGAGCCTAGGTCTAACTACCCCAGCAGGGAAAAAGCTGTTTCATGCTCTCCAAGACTACGGTGCTTATCAAGTAGATGTCACAGGTAGAGACGCTTATGCTTTAGCAGCAGAACAGGGGGTTGAAGAAGAATTTAAAGCCACCTACGGTTACGGTTTAACGGCTAGAGCGCCCACTAATAATCCCTTTTACCAAGACTTTATGAAGCTTGTTCAAGCCTTACATATTGTTACTAACAATGGACCAGACACTGTCGGGGGAGGTGGTCAACTTAGAGAACCTTTAGCTCCAACCTTAGCTAAAACCGCAGACTCAAACAGTGACTAAAAAACTAGCTAGTACGGTTAGACGCCTATTGATTTCCATCTTAGGCGATGGTAAGTTCCATGCTGACTCACACCAACCACGAGTGCGTTTCCGTAGTTTAGTTTGCAATATGAGTCGGTGCTACCCAGTTTTCAGATTAATTCATAGCAGTCTCCTAAAGAAGACTTTGTCTTTAGGCAACTACGGTCATGCCGATGAAGTTTTACTAGCAATACTAGCTCTGTTGGGACGGTTCTATGACATTCCTGAATACCTGTTGTTTTACAGCAGACATCCGAAACAATCAGTGCAGGTGTACAGCAAGAATGGTGAGAATGATGACTATGAGTACCCTCAATGGTGGTACCCGGCAAACCAAGAAAAGATTATGTTTCCAAGATGGAAAATATTTAGTGAGTATTGCCGCGCCATATCCCAGGCTCAAGTAAGCTGATCTGACCGATTTGGCTGCTACTTTGATGCTCTAAATTACCTGAGAGGGAGTTGGATCTATTTGGTCAAAGAAGTGATTAGACCAGTAAGTCAATTTTGCCATCTTGAATAAAACTATCCTTGACTAGATAAAACTTACAGTACAGACCACCCAATGCTAATTAATAAGTTCAAGCAACTATCATCGGGCGAATTTATTCGCAATGCTGGTTGGATGGGAATAGCAGAGCTAGTCAATCGTCTCTCCCGTCTAGCTACAACAGTTACTTTAGCTCGTATGTTTACTCCTCAAGATTACGGACTGGTATCTGCTATTTATACCACCTTTGAATTTGGCAATGTTCTAATCCTCAGAGCTGGTACAGAATCCAAAATTATTCAGGCTAGTGAACAAGAGCTAGAAGCTGTATGCAATACATCCTACTGGCTTAATTGGATTTTTGGTGGTTTGATGTTTGTTATCCAATGTATTGCTGCCTTTCCCATTGCTAAATTTTATGGCAATAACCAAATAATTTTGCCCATAATCACTATCGCATTGATCTACCTAATGATGCCATTGTTTATAGTTCAATCTGCAATGATTAGGCGAGATAATCGACTAAAAGTTACAGCTTTTGCTAATGCCTGCCAGGCGATAATCGGCAATATCATAACTGTAATATTAGCTATATTAGGCATGGGAGTATGGGCTGCAGTTTGGGCAATGGTTTTATCGACTCCGGTGCATATTTTGATTAATTACCGACATCATCCTTGGCGAGCACCTACATCCTTAAAGCTTCATAATTGGCAGTCAGTCCTTAGTTTCAGCTGCAAAATCCTTGGGGTTGAGTTACTCGAAAAGGTTAGGTCAAATCTCGACTACTTACTCGTTGGTGGCTTTCTAGGTGTTGAGGCACTGGGACTATATTTCTTTGCCTTCAATGCTGGCTTGGGAATTAGCCAAAATGTCATCAAATTATTTACTTCCTCTGTATTTCCTTATCTTTGTGCAGTCAGAGAAAATTTAACCCAACTTAAGAACCGGTATTTTAGTAGTCTGAAAACCACTGCTATCATTGTATTGCCCCTCATTCTGCTCCAGGCAAGTCTAGCTCCCCTCTACGTACCAATTGTTTTTGGACAGAAGTGGGTAGTGGCAATTCCAATTTTGATACTTATTTGTCTTTCGGCTCTGCCCCTTGCTCTTACTAATACTACAACTGAGCTCCTCAATGCTGTCGGTAAAACTAAGCTAAATCTTTATTGGAATTTGATTTATACTGTAATCTTTTCTAGTTGCTTACTCCTAGCTGTTAACTGGGGAATTGTTTGGGTGGCTCGTGCAGTACTCATTTGTCAATTGCTGACGCCTATTTTCACTATTTGGGCTATTAGATATGTCTTTAAATAAAAACTATATAACTTAAAGATTAATCTTAAATATTGCTCCGGTAGAGGTTGAAGCTCCACTAAGGTTATATAGCGCTACGCGCAAGTCATAAGTCATAATTCAGAAGTAAGCTATGATTAAGTTTCGGAGTTTATGAATGTCATAACTTGAAGGCTTAGTGCTATATATAGCGTTAATTTATATATTTAAAATATCCTATAATAGCCTATCAAAATACTTAGCATATTCACAATTGATAACCAGTAATAATTCAGGAAAAATTTTATAATGTCAAAATCTAAACAATTAAAACTTATACAAGTTTTTCGTGGAATAGCTGCATTACTCGTAGTACTTGTTCATGGCGATCTCATATTTAATCAAAATCTAAATCGAGATTTTTTATTTGATATATTTGCTTTTGGGGGTTCTGGAGTAGATTTTTTTTTCGTTTTGAGTGGATTTATTATCTTTTATATTCATAAAAAAGATATTCAAAACCCTTCCAGGCTTAAATCTTTTGTTCTGAAAAGACTTGTTAGGATATACCCAATTTACTGGGTAGTATTAACAGGCAAATTAATAGCATCATTTATGTTTGATTATTCGAGTACGCATCAAGGTAATTTTGGTGAAATAATAAAAGCCTTTATTCTTTTTCCTCAAGACAGGGAAATACTTTCTTCAAGTTTTATTGGAGTTAGTTGGACATTAACTTTTGAAGTATTTTTTTATATTTTATTTAGTTTTTTGATATGGGTTAAACCCAAACTATTGGTGCCATCAATTACCGTTTGGATATTAGCAACATTATTAACATTTTTTGGCTTCATAAGCTTTCCTGAAGATCAGGCTACTATCCAGCTTGTTTTTAATGAACTTAATTTGGAATTTATTCTGGGCTGCTTAGCTGCTTATATTTTATCTAGACATAAAATTAATCATGGTTTATACTTGATTTGTTTAGGGTGTTTCTTATATACTATATCTGCCATCAATACCAATTACGGTCTTGTGAGCGTTTCAGATGTTATTGCCTTCGGTATACCTTCAACAATACTTATAATTGGCTCAGTATCTCTAGAATTAAGCAAAAATATTGACGTTAATCCCCTTCTTATGATTTTAGGAGACGCATCTTATTCTATTTATTTAATACACGGTTTTGTCATGAATAATTCAACGAAAATATTAGTAAATAATCTTGGACTAAAGATATTCCTTGCCAATTCAATAACCTTAAGTATATTTGCTATTTTTAATGCAGTTATAGCTGTAGCAGTAGGGTGTATTGTATATTTTTATATTGAAAAGCCCATTATTTCAAGGTTGAGACCACTCCTAGTGAAGAATTAAATAAACTATCCAATTTTAAAGAGGTTGATTTTGACCACATCAACTGTTTTTATCCTTACTTTATGGAAACTATGCCTCCAAAGCGATTTGGGTCTCCTTTAGAGCCTCAAATGCCCACGAAAACTAAACGCTCCTACAAAGTTGCCATAGTCCATCCCAGTGCAGGAGTCAACTGGAGTGGTGGCACCGAAAACTTTGCGATCGAGCTTACTCACCATCTAAGCCCGTATTTCGAGGTGGAATTGTTAGCAGGGGCTCCCTGTAGTCCTTTTTACTATCCTGCTGGTGGCATCCCTCGTACAAAAGCTCGTCAGATCTTACGTAATCCTCTGGTTAACTCAGTGTTCAGGAGCGTCTCTACTCACCCTGATATGGTCATTGAACACTTGAGTAGTTTTATTCCCTGTGCAATGCGACTGCTAAGGAAGCCAGCCGACTTAATCTTTCCTTGCAATGACTATGGCGGTTTGGCCATGGCAGCTTTTGTAAGAGCACTGATTGGCACACCCATTCTGTTTAAAGCACACACTGGTTTGACTGGCGGTGGACAATCACTGGCGCGAAGCCTGCGATTTTGTCCCAATCATCTGGTAGTTTTCTCTGAGACCATGGCTGACTTTGTTGATAAACAGCGTCCTAATCAGCCTGTCACAATCATTCCCAACGGCGTAAATATGGATCGATTCAAGCCAGAGGGAAATCAGATCGACCTAGGTTTGAACAAGCCAATTGTCTTGTGTGTTGCTTCTTTAAACCGTAACGATCACAAACGGGTTGAACTGGCAATTCGAGCGATCGCAAAGCTTCCCTATGGGAGTCTTCTGATTTGTGGCAATGGACCAGACCGTGAATATTTTCAAACTCTGGGTGAGCAATTGCTGGGAGCAAATCGCTTTGCCATACAGACCTTTCCCTTCAATCAAATGCCTGAGGTTTATCGGTATGGGAATCTATTTACCCTCCCTTCTATCGATGAACCATTTGCCAATGCTTACCTGCAAGCAATGTCTAGCGGCTTAGGAGTTGTTACTACTGATGATGAGATTCGTCGCTATATGATTGGCGATGCTGGTATTGTTTGTGATGTCACCAATCCAGATGTTTATGCTGGAGCAATCGCACAGGCTTTGAGCAAAGATTGGAAAACTAAGGCTAGAAAGAATGGGATGCGTTTTAGCTGGGACATGGTTGCTCTACGCTATCGTGATTTAATTATGCAAATGATTAGTCAGTCTAGTCTTGACTAGATTAAATAGTTAAATATTTGCTACTTTTTCCAAAATATTATGAGCATAATTTTCCAGTTTAATGTTGCATTTAACCACAATTAATCTGTCCTATTATTGTTTCGAGTTAATATTAACTTTAGCAAAATAGTTTGATTAAATAACTTGATTAATGAACTTGACTATGCCAAAAGTTACTGTTGTTATTCCAGCATATAATGGGATGGAATACCTCCCGAAAACAGTGGAGAGTGTTTTAGCGCAAACCCTTGCTGACTTTGAGTTACTGATTATCAACGATGGTAGTTCAGACCACATTGTTGAATGGGCATCTCAAATAGCAGACCCCCGAGTCAAACTGATTTCCCAGGAAAATCAGGGGGTGTCTGTAGCACGAAATACAGGCATCGCCCAGGCTCAAGGAAAATATATAGCCTTCTTAGATGCAGATGATTTATGGAAGCCAACTAAACTTGAAAAACAGGTAAGCTGTTTAGAAGAATATCCAGAGGCAGGTCTAGTCTATACCTGGACCGCTCTAGTTGATCAACAAGGTAAACCCACAAACAGCATTATAGCTTTCCATCAACAAGGAAATGTCTGGGAGCAAATTCTGGTGGTTAACATGATTGGCAATGGCAGCTCAGCTATGGTTCGTCGGAGTTGCTTTGACACTGTCGGAATGTTCGACCCCAACTTATCCAGCGCTGCTGATCGAGATATGTGGATTCGGATTGCAGCTCACTATCTATTTGCGGTGGTCAAAGAACCCTTAACTCTTTGGCGACAGCATGCCAGTAGCATGTCTAAAAGGCGTGAGAAAATGATCCAGGATTCACGTCAGGCCATAGAAAAAAATTTCCAATCTGTTCCCTCTGATTTGTTGTACTTGCGTAACCGGAGTTATAGCTACTTAAATCTCTACCAGGCTTGGAATTCAGTAGATCAGGGAAACTACAAAGAAGCAATGCATTTCCGTAGACAAGCTTTTTTGCACTATCCACAAATGCGCTATTCACAGAGCTATATCCGCCTGAGTTTAGCAATTATGTTAATCCGCTGGTTTGGACCTCATGGCTACGACGGCGTGCGATCGCTTACCCAAGCCCTGCGTCAACTAGCGTTGGGTATTTCAACTTAATCTTTTCTGTAATCGAAGACGAATTGCTAAAACCTTGATAAGACAATAACACGCTAAATTATTCCCTGTTCCCTATTCCCTATTCTCTATTCCCTATTCCCTGCGCACAGCGCTTAGGATTAACAATAAAGCATGAATCAAATCAGAATATTATCGCCATTGCTTAAATTTTATCCTTGGGTTTTTCCATTAATTATTACCTTAGGCGTATTCTCTTCTTTGGCAGAAGGATTTAGTATTAGTTTATTTATTCCTCTTCTGGAAAGTTCTGGCAATCTAGGATCTCAAGCCTTCCAAAATAGCTTGATTTTAAATAATATTGAGCAACTCGTTATTAATTTTCCAAGCCAAGCTCGGATTTTTTTTATTGCTTTTTCTATCTTCATAATACTTTTTATAAAGAACTCCATTGTTTATATAAATAGTAGTTTAGTGTCTTGGCTTTACCTCAGGATTAACCATCGGTTGCGTTCCAGTGTTTTTAACCAGCTTCTGAAAGTCAGCTATTCTTTTTTAGAAAGGAATCAATCGGGAAAGTTACTTGACACACTTAGTGATCAAACCTGGCGGAGTTGTGAGGCTCTATCGCACTTTTTTAACCTGATAATTAATGTTTGCAGCATTTCTGTATTTGTAATTCTGTTACTGTTAATATCGTGGCAACTCACCCTTTTAGTTGCTGCTGGATTGGTACTCATTTCCCTGAGTATAAAGTTTGTGACACGCTCGGTAAATGACAGAGGTAAACAAGTTTTACAGGCTAATTCTGCCCTTGCTTGCCTGATGTTGGAAGGGTTTTCTGGAATGAAGGTGATTCGGGCTTTTGGCCATGAATCCTATGAGCAGAAGCGTTTTGATCTGGCATCAAAGCACTTAAGTAATACTTTGCTAAAGATTCAGCTTTTCGCTAAAGTTGTGAATCCCCTTTCTGAAGTCCTCTCTACAATTCTACTTCTATGCATTCTAGTTATTGCACTGCTTCAGAACCAAGCTACCCTACCGAGCTTACTAACGTTTCTATTTATGCTCTATCGTCTACAACCCCACGTGAAGCAGTTAGATAGTGCCCGTGTGGAACTTGCTGCGTTGACAAGTGCTGTAGAGGACGTCATGTATCTTTTGGATCCCTCTGATAAACCTTATATTCACTCTGGTAACACTCCTTTTAAAGGTCTCAGACAAGAAATCTCTTTTCAATCTGTTACCTTTCACTACAACCCCTCGGAAAAACCTGCACTTAAGAATATTTCAATTGCTATCCCACAAGGTAAAACCATTGCCTTAGTAGGTTCTTCAGGTGCGGGTAAATCGACAATTATTGGCTTAATTTACCGTTTTTATGACCCTACAGAGGGAGAGATTTATATAGATGGTTATCCCTTGCAACAGCTGAATCTAGCTGACTGGCGCAGCCGAATTGCCCTGGTTAGTCAGGAGATTCATATGTTTAGTACAACAGTACGGGAAAACATTGCCTATGGTCGGTTGGATGCTACAGAAGACGAAATTAGAACAGCAGCCAAACTTGCCCATGCCCATGAATTTATCAGTGAATTACCTGAAGGTTATGATACCAAGGTAGGAGACCGAGGAATTCGACTCTCAGGAGGTCAGCGACAGCGTATCGCCTTGGCTCGTGCTATCGTCCGCGACCCAGAAATTCTGATTCTCGATGAGGCAACTAATGCTCTCGATAGTGTTTCCGAGAACTTAATCCAAGAGGCGCTAAATAATCTTAGTCAAAATCGAACGGTGATTGTTATTGCCCATCGCCTATCCACCATTGAACAAGCTGATCAGATCTTGGTGTTGAAGCAGGGACAAGTCATCGAACATGGGAAGTTTCAGGATTTATTGAAGCTCAATGGATTCTTTGCTGAACTCTATCGCTTGCAAAATCGCCATGTCCACATTTGATAAAACTAAGTCAGCTCTCTATTTCCTATAGCGGTTTCTAGCCTAATGAGGTACACAAGTTTTTTTCCCTGTTCACTGTTTCCTATTCCCTCTTCCATCTTCCATCTTATCTGTTCCCTGTTCCCATATCCGCTGTTCCCTAAAACCAGGTACTCTGTACCTCACCAAAGTGAACACCGCTATAGATCATTAATGGGACATTGACTTGATTGGGATAAAACTAAGATGGATAAGAATAAGATCTGTCCTGAATTAATGAGTTTTTTTAGTAAAAAATATTATATTAATCGATAAATATTTTATAAATTAATGAGATGAATAGCAAACCATTAGTTTCTGGAATTACGATCTTCTTAAACGCTGAAAAGTTCATTGAAGAAGCCATAGAAAGTGTACTTGCGCAAACCTATGACCATTGGGAACTGCTGCTGGTAGACGACGGGTCCACCGATAACAGCACTGCCATTGCCCAACGGTATGTGGAAAAATATCCTGACCAGATACGTTATCTAGAACACCAAGATCACGAAAATCGCGGCATGAGTGCCTCCCGTAATTTGGGTATTCGTAATGCTAAAGGTAAGTACATTGCTTTCCTTGATGCTGATGATATCTGGCTACCCCAGAAACTGCAAAAACAGATAGGAATTTTGGAGTCTCATCCAGAGGCTGCTATGGTTTATGGAAATACTTTGTATTGGCACAGCTGGACTGGCCATTCTGAAGACAGTCAGCGGGACTACATGCCAGAACTGGGAGTTCAACTCAATACTCTGATTCAGCCACCAACCCTACTTAAATTCTTGATACAAGGTGGAGGCGCTGCCCCCTGTATCTGTAGCTTTCTGGTAAAACGGCAGATTGTCGAAGAGGTTGGTGGCTTTGAAGAGACATTCCGAGGTCTTTATGAAGATCAGGTCTTTTTATCCAAAATATTCCTGAAAACCCCTGTGTTTGTGGAAAGTGGATGTTGGGAAAAGTATCGTCAGCATAAACATTCTATTTGTTATACCTCCCAAGACACAAAAAAAGAATATACGGCTCGTAAGACTTTCTTGAATTGGTTAAAGGAATATCTGTCTAAAGGAAGCCTCAAAAATCCTGAACTTTGGTCTGCTCTACAAAAGGAGCTATGGCGATATAATCATCCAGCCTTGCACTATTGGACAAATCGTATTCGATATTTTGTAAAACCTATGAAAAAACAGTTGAAAGCACAATTGGAACCAATAGCAAAGCTAACATTGCCTGCCTCTACATACCGTTGGTTATACGATATATTCCATGGTCGTCTACCAGTAGGATCGGTAAATTTTGGCAGCCTGCGGCGGGTTACACCTATCAGTCGGGAATTTGGCTATGACCGTGGTCTCCCCATAGACCGCTACTACATAGAAAAATTCCTTGGTCACCGCAGTCAGGACATCCAAGGACGAGTATTGGAAATTGGCGAAAACACCTACACCTGTCGTTTCGGAGGAGACCAGGTCACAAAAAGCGATGTACTGCACGTCGTGGAAGGCAATCCCCAAGCCACCTTTGTGGGAGACTTAACCAACGCTGATCACATCCCGTCAGAGGCTTTCGACTGCGTCATCCTGACACAAACCCTACACCTAATCTACGACATGCGGACAGCTTTAGGCACACTCCACCGAATCCTTAAGCCTGGTGGAGTTTTGCTGGTCACTTTTCCGGGAATTAGCCAAATCGTTAAATGCGATTGGGGTGATGACTGGTGTTGGGCCTTGACCTCTCAATCAGCAGGCTTGCTATTTGAAGAACTATTTCCGAAAACAAACGTTCAAGTTGAAGCCCATGGCAATGTACTGGCAGCGATCGCATTTTTGCAGGGACTAGCCATGGAGGAGTTGAGCCAGAAAGAACTTGATTACCGAGACCGCGAGTATCAAGTCTTAATTACAGTCAGGGCAGTGAAAGGGGAGGTGACATCATGACTATAAGGGAGCTTGGCAGATGGCCTATTTCTCTATACCGCTGGCTACGAGAAATATGCCACGGTCGCCCACCAGTAGGATGGGTAAACCTTGGTAGCCTCGGACGAGTCAAGCCGATCAGCTCTGACTTCGGTCTAGACCGGGGTTTACCTATGGACCGATATTATATTGAGCATTTTCTTGGCCGTCATGCTCAGGATATTAAAGGACACGTACTAGAGATTAAGGAACCTCTCTACACTCACAAATTCGGTGGCGATCGCGTCACCCAGAGTGACGTGCTTCATGTGGAAGAGGGTAATCCCCAAGCCACGATTGTGGCAGATTTAACCAAGGCTGACCATCTACCATCCGACACCTTCGACTGCATTATCCTAACTCAAACCCTCCCATTCATCTACGATGTGCCAGCCGCCCTCAAAACCCTCCACCGCATTCTCAAACCCAGCGGTGTCCTACTGGCCACGGTTCCAGGCATCACCCAAATCAGCTGTGATGATATGAATCGCTGGGGTCAATACTGGAGTTTCACTACTCTCTCAACTCAGCGGCTTTTTAAAGAAGCCTTTGGAGAAACCCCAGTGCAAGTTGAAGCCCAAGGCAATGTATTGAGTGCGATCGCATTTCTGCACGGCTTGGTAACTGAGGAATTGCCCCAGGCACAACTCAACTATCACGACCCTAACTACCAGGTCTTAATTACGGCTAGAGTCGTCAAGGAGCTGAAACCATGAGCATAGGCAAGGTCAGTAGGAAATTGGAACAGACAGCCTGGCGGCTCAAAAATAAAATTTTGCCAGGTGTGCTGATCTTAATGTACCACCGTGTGGCTGAAGTAGATTCAGACCCTTGGTCTCTATGTGTAACCCCAGAGCATTTTGCTGAACATCTAGAGGTTTTACGAAAACATCACTACCCTCTGAGTCTACAGCAATTGACACAAACAATTCGCGATCACCAGACTATAAAGCGGTCAGTTGTTATCACTTTTGACGACGGCTATGCTGATAATTTTTACAATGCTAAACCATTGTTGAAACGCTATGACATTCCCGCAACAGTTTTTGTAACAACTGGAGGAATTGGCCATAGGCGTGAATTCTGGTGGGATGAACTAGATAGACTATTACTACAACCTGGTATATTACCGGAAATACTTCAGTTAAATATCAACGGCAGTACCTACACATGGGAATTAGGCGAAGCCGCCTATTACAGTCAGGCTGATTATCACTTTTATCGCCATTGGAGTGCTTCAGGTATAGAAGATCCCAGCCTTCGCCATACCCTCTATCGCTCCCTTTATGAACTGCTATATCCTTTATCTAGCCACAAGCGAGAAAAGGTGCTAGAGGCAATCAGGGTGTGGGCTAATGCTGAACCAATTGGTCGCTCGACCCATCGCTCTATGTCTCGTGAGGAACTGTTGGATCTCGAAGAAGGGGGACTGATTGAAGTCGGGGCTCACACAGTAACCCACCCATTTCTTTCTAAACTTCCAGTAGCTTTGCAGCAGGATGAAATCGAACAAAGCAAACACTATATTGAGGAAATCCTAGGGCATCCAGTTACCAGTTTTTCCTATCCCCATGGGGATTACACTGCTGACACTATCTCCATTGTCCAAGAAGCTGGATTTACCTGCGCCTGTTGTAGTGTTGTTGACCGGGTTCAGGAACATAGCAACTCTTTTCTGTTGCCTCGTGTTGAGGTTCAGGATTGGGACGGGAAAACCTTTGATCGTTGGTTGTCAAGATGGCTTTAATTATGAGTAACAAACCACTAGTTTCCACTATCATCATTTTCTTAAACCCTGAACCATTTATTCAAGAAACCATTGAGAGTGTTTTTGCTCAAACTTACGACAACTGGGAACTACTCCTGGTCGATGATGGTTCCACTGATGGTAGTACAGAAATAGCCTTGCAGTATGCTCGGAAATATCCGGAAAAGGTGCGCTATCTGGAACACGAGGGTCACCAAAATCGCGGCATGAGTGCCACCCGCAATCTGGGTATCCGCCATGCCAAAGGTGAATATATTGCTTTTTTAGATGCTGATGACATTTGGTTACCAAATACCTTGGCAGAGCAAGTTGTTCTCTTGAATGCTCATCCCGACGCTGCCATGGTCTACGGACCAATTCAATGGTGGTATAGCTGGACTGGAAATCCTGAAGACCAAGAACGGGATCACGTGGAAAAGGTA
>NZ_JAAHGN010000300.1:0-7466 GCF_010672485.1 Moorena sp. SIO2C4
TTGGCTTTGGCGATCAGAGGTTTGTCCCCTTTCAGGAATAGTCTTTCGGGAGTAGAAGCCCCAACGCAAGCCGCATCCGCCCAGTGCGTTTTGGCAATACCCCGGAGTTTACGGTTGAATTTAGTCTGACCGCCAGAGCCCATTTCTACTGGCAATCCGATTGCTTTGAGTCTCCTAAACAATTCCCATCGGCTCGTATTAACCGCTGCTGCATCTTTCAACGGGACTAATGCTTTCGCTAACACCCGCTTTAATACCATGGGTTTCTTTTTGAGGAACACCTCGACAGGCTTGTTGCCCTTGGCTTGATTGCAAGAGCGGCAAGCTAGGGTTAGGTTGCTCACTCGGTTCGACCCCCCCTTGCTTAAGGCTCGGATATGTTCGATTTCGAGCGGGGTTCCCTCAGTGCCGCAATAAGCGCATTTTCTGCCCCATTTTTGAAGTAAATATTCCTTCACTTCAAAACCGAACAGTTCTCCTCGCTGGTACTCAATGCCGCTAATTTCGAGGTTCTGCATCTTCTGCATGTCGAATCTCACTAACTCTTGAGAAAGTGCAGTGATAGGACATACCTTTAGAATCCGACTAACCCAGGTTTCGACGTTCGCGATCCGACTTTCAAGGGATGGTGGGAGCCAGCCTTCTGAGCGAGTCCGGTTAAGAAACCTTCGCTTGCGATACCGGAGTTTTCGACTGCGTCGCCCCCGTCTTAACTGTCTACGAGAGTCAAGAGCGTTCTTAATTTGCTGTCCTCGGTGTTCTATCTCCAAAGCATTAGTCACCCGTCCGGTCTGCTCTTGAACTACAGCCATACCCGTAGTTTTGGAACCTGGATCAATTTTGCATCGGTGGGGATGGGTCAGTGAATGTTTGACCGTCCTGTCTAGTAGGACGATCGTAAATGGGTAACGCTTGAACACCTTAGCGCGTCCCGTATTGAGTAATTTTCTTGCCCGCGCCGGATGGCAGGGGTCTAGGGGTTTGAGGTTTTTATCTAGAACAAAAGTGTACATTACTGCACGTCTCAATTTCTTGGTAAGGTTTGCCTCGACGGTGTTAGTGCTCGGTACTTTCCGAATAACACTGGCTTTCCCGTATGGCCTGTTTAATTACCCGGTTGTAGAGCTTGGAACTGGCACGCATCCCAAGGTACGAACTTTAACTCTTGGCACTAACGGCTGCTAGATTTTTCTAGCCGTCTGGTCAACAAGCTTTATTCAAGCCCACACTGTACCCGTTAGGGTCAGTGTGCGGTAGTTGACTCGACTTAAGGTAGACGGACTTAGGGGTCAGGAGGACTACAATAATACTATACAATGCAATACCTCCCTAAGGCAGAAATCTGTTGAGTTGATGAATAAAGTTGTCGTTGGCTTGTCTGGCGGGGTAGACAGTTCCGTAGCTGCCGCCACCCTCTATCACAAAGGATACGAAGTTGTAGGATTGACCCTTTGGTTAATGAAAGGCAAGGGTCAATGCTGCTCTGAGGGAATGGTCGATGCAGCGTTTATCTGTGAACAATTAGGAATTCCCCACCACATTGTGGACAGTCGCGATGTTTTTCAGGAAAACATTGTGGATTACTTAGTCTCGGGTTACCAATCTGGGATTACTCCACTCCCCTGTTCTCAGTGCAACAAAGCAGTAAAGTTTGGTCCGATGCTGAGCTATGCCCATCAGACATTGGGGATTGATAAAATAGCCACAGGTCACTATGCCCGGATTACTTATGATGCTGAATGCGATCGCTATCAATTGCGGCGAGCAATAGACTTGACAAAAGACCAGTCATACTTCCTGTATGACTTGACTCAAGACCTGTTGGCGGCTTCCCTATTTCCTTTGGGAGAACTTAAGAAAACGGAAACGCGACGCCTGGCTGCTGAGTATAATCTCAAGACTGCTGATAAACCAGAAAGTCAGGACTTGTGTTTAATCGAATCCCACGGTTCCATGCAGAAGTTCCTGGACAAGTATATTTCCCAAACCACAGGTGACATCGTGGACTTGGATGGAAATGTGGTAGGGCAACATCAGGGAATTCACCACTACACCATTGGACAACGGAAAGGGCTAGGTATAGCTGCTCCCAATCCCTTGTATGTGATTGCCCTGGATGCAGCCAGGAATCGGGTAATTGTAGGGGAACGCCACCAAGCCACCCAAGCTGAATGTACGGTTCATCGGGTCAATTGGGTATCGATTCAGCAACCTACTGTTCCGATTCGAGCTTCTGTGCAAGTTCGCTATCGCTCACCTGCTGTACCTGTGAATGTGATTCCTCTAGAAGGAAATCGGATCAGATTAGTGTTCTATGAAGCACAATTCAGCATCACCCCAGGACAGGCTGCTGTTCTGTATGACGGGGAGCTGGTGCTCGGAGGTGGCATTATTGAGCAGCTACCAGAGAAAATAGCCAATGGCAAATTGCTTGAAGGTTGAAGTTTGAAGGTTGAAGGTTGAAGGTTGAAGGTTGTTCGGCCAAGGCGATTCGGTGTAGGGTAGGTTGTTCGCGTAGCGTGGCCGAAAGGCCAAGGTTAGTGGACAGTTAAATCAACTAGTGACCTTGACGAAAGCCGATTGCCATGGTAGTAATATACCTAAGCATTCAGCTATCAGCTAATGGGCTACGCGAACGCTACACCGAACAGCTTTTGAAGAAAACAGTTAAACATTCGTTTAATGTTACTAAAGCCCCAGGTTTGGAGCCTGTGTCACAAAGCTGACCGCTGACTGCTGACCGCTGAATGCTTACAATAATAGACTACCAATTGGTGTCAGAGTATAGATTAATCGTCAGCTGTTCATAACCTGCAGGTACAGCAGTGATACAAGAACAAACAGTCGGTCCATTTTCTATATCTACCTCACAGGCATGACAAGAACCCATCAGGCAACCTGTGGCAATGAACACACCAGCCCTTTCAGCCACTAGAAGGATGGGTTCTCCAACTTCGGCCTCAATTGTCACATCATCTGGTAGAAAGCGAACGCTTACACTCATGTTTGATTAGTCATTTCATTTGTTAGTTTTTTATTGTTAATTGTTTAGTTAATTTTTAATTTATAATTTCCCTTAACGATTTTCCATTTTCCATTTTCCATTCTCAAGTTTACTTTTTCCTTTTGACAAAACTAATCTGATAGTTAACGGTCTAAGACCTTAAAATCGGGGTTAAATCAAGATGAGATTCGATAGTATCAGCCAGTGAATTCAAAAGCGCTTCTCGTTGTTCCCGATAGTTGACAACCCCAGTAGGGAGAGAAGGTAGCCCTCGTCTGGAGCGCAGTTGATTCAACCAGGCACGTCGCCAAGGACTATTGTCAAACATTCCATGGAGATAGCTGCCCCAAATTGATTGATTCACGTCAACAATGCCCAAACCATGGTCATCGAATAAAGCTCGATAAGCAGATTTATTGTCTCCCATCTCCGCCTCAAGCAGTCGCGAACGCCCCTGATGAATTTCGTAACCGGTAATCGGTAAGCCAACTTGAGGATAATTTGATGTCACCATCCGTTGACGGGCAACTTTGCCACTAGTAATCAAGGTTTTTAAGGGCAACAAGCCTAATCCTGGATGACGTCCCTGTTTACCTTCTAAGCCATCAGGATCAACTAGGCTTTTGCCTAGCATTTGAAATCCCCCACAAATTCCCAAAATTGTCCCACCTGAGGCAGCATAGTTTTGAATTTGCTCAGCCATGCCACTTTTTTGGAGTACCATCATGTCCGCAATGGTAGTTTTTGTCCCTGGGAGAATAACTGCATCTGGATATCCCAAGGTTTCGTTTGGTGACAGATATTTCAAAAAGACGCTGGGTTCAGCTTCCAGGGGGTCAAAATCAGTAAAGTTAGAAATTCGAGGTAAACGAATTACTACGATAGTGACTTCCTTATTGGACTTGTTCCTGGTGTTGCGATCTAGTAAGTCAAGGGAATCTTCAGCGGGAAACAGTATATCAATCCAGGGAATAACTCCAACTACAGGAATACCAGTGCGTTCTTCTAACCATTTTATCCCGGGTTCGAGCAGCGATCGCTGACCCCTAAACTTATTAATCACGACACCTTTAATCAAAGCTCTCTCCTCTGGTTCGAGCAGTTCGAGAGTACCGATTACCTGAGCAAAAGACCCTCCACGGTCAATATCTACCACCAGCAAGGTGGGAGCTTTGAGGTACCGCGCCACTCGCATATTGGTCAAGTCGCGATGCTTGATATTAATTTCTACTGGGCTACCAGCTCCCTCACACACGACTAAATCAAACTCATTGGTTAAACGTCGCAGTGATTCTTCAATCACCTGCCAACCCTTATCAAAGTACTTTTCGTAGTACTCCGCAGCACTAACCTTCCCTACGGCTTTACCCATAAGAATCACCTGGGAGGTCATGTCACCCTGGGGTTTGAGTAAAATTGGGTTCATTTCCACACAGGGAATGACACCTGCAGCCCAAGCTTGTACTGCTTGGGCATGTCCAATTTCTCCACCATTGGGTGTAACATAGGCATTTAGAGCCATGTTCTGACCCTTAAAGGGACAGACACGCCAGCCTTGTCGCGATAGAAGGCGACATAGAGCTGTGGTTATCAAGGATTTTCCTGCGTGGGATGTAGTACCCACCACCATAATCGCTTTCATAATTCAGGGTTAGGGCGTCAGAACTAGCCTAGATGATCAATAAATTTAGATATCACCCTGTCACCAACTTGATTTAAACCGACAATCTTAGCCAGCGATTCAAGGTATGATCGAGTCGATCTGATAATGAGGGTGGAGGTAAGGTTTCTCCAAGCCGTTCCCACTTTTCTAACAACTGACGACCCAAAGGTGTCAATCGAAAACTATCCGTAATTCCCTGACCGTCTACTTCTCGACGTAATACACCCACTTGAATCAACCACATTAAATCGTTTTCTACTGCCAATTCAGACCTAGGGCGCGTTGTGTAGTTTTTCTCGACACCTTCAAGACCTACTATAGATAAGAGTGGAACACTGCTAGAACGCATCGCTGCCAATAGAGGCATCCGGAATGGCAAACAGCGCATTGCTTGCTCTGCACGCTTAGTAGTTCGGTCAGGATATTGAATAGGCTGGCTACCTTGAGACTGAATTGAAGTTCTTGCCACAGTTACTAAATCTCAGAACTATACTGACCGCCGATTATCTCTATATTAAGGTTTTTTTGACTTTAGAGGCCAACCTATTGTAATTTACTCTAGAAATTTTTGAATTTACTCAAGACCTAGGGCAAACTGGGCAACAAGCGTGCTTATGTATAATGGTGCTTACAGAAAAGGCACCCTAAAAGTCAAGTTACTACGTAAGTCGTATTACTGTAAACTTTATACATAAGTTCAGTATATTTTTATAGGAAACCAAAGTTATGGCTCTTCAAGTTGGCATGGATGCACCAGCATTTACTGTCAAAGACGACGAAGGCAATACCGTTTCACTGTCGGACTTTGCGGGAAAAACTGTAGTGCTTTATTTTTACCCCAAAGACGATACTCCAGGGTGCACCAAGGAAGCCCAAAGCTTTCGGGATAACTACACTGAGTATCAAGGTAAAGACATGGTGGTACTTGGGGTCAGTATGGATGATGAGGCATCCCACAAACAATTTAAGGAAAAGTATGGTCTGCCTTTCACCCTGCTAGCGGATACGGATGGCGCAATTACCAAGGCTTATGATGTAGATGGTGGCGGTTACTCCAAGCGTGTAACCTACATTATCAACGGCGAGGGCAAAATTACTCACGTTGATGAGACGGTAAAAACCGCTACCCACGCTCAAGATATCTTGGCAGCCATGGGCTAAACAAAGTCAAAACCATCAAACTTCGTCTAAATTTTTGTGAATTTGGGCGAAGTCGTCACTATTTATTTAATCCCTATATATCTAATTTAGAAACTAACTCATCCCCTTAGTGCTGGAGCTGTTAGGTCCCTGTGAGAATCCTGCTAGTAGAAGACGATGAAGGTATTGCCAAAGTAGTAACGGCAGCGCTAGCTAGTCAACATTATCAGGTTGATCTAGCTACAGATGGGGATGAGGGGATAGCACTAGCAGAGATACTTAAGTATGACTTGATTTTGCTAGATTGGATGCTTCCCAAGCTCACTGGGATTGACTTGTGCAAGCAGCTGCGAAACGCACGCGATCGCACTCCAATTATCCTCCTGACTGCCCAAGACACCAGCACTAACAAAGTCGAAGCTTTAGACGCAGGAGCAGATGATTATTTAGTCAAGCCCTTAGACATACCTGAATTATTAGCCAGAATTCGAGCAGTGCTGCGCCGCAGCAGCACCCCCCTACTGCCGGTGCTGGAGTGGGGATTGCTCCACCTTGACCCCAGTAACTGCCAGGTCAGCTACGATCAGGAACTCTTGCATCTGACACCTAAGGAGTATGGTCTAGTAGAGCTGTTTTTACGGAACCCCCACCGCATCTTTAGCCAAAGTTTCCTGCTAGATAATCTGTGGTCTTTTGAAGAACCCCCTACAGAAAATGCCGTTAGAGCTCATATCAAAAGTTTAAGGCGGAAACTCAAGCAAGCTGGAGCCAAAAATGATTTAATTGAAACTGTCTACGGCTTGGGGTATCGGCTCAGACAACCCCCTGAGGAAGGTTCAGCTCAAACAAAGACTGAGAAAAACAAAGGCAAAAAAGTAGCTAAAAAGACACCATCTAACCTCAAACAATCAAAGAGCAAGAGTGATAGTTCCGTTTCCCCATTCCCTAAGGCTCAATCCCAAGAACCAAAGCAATCAGGATTAAGTGCTATTTGGGAACAGCAGAAGTCAAACTATATCAAGCGGATCAATGTATTGGAGCAGTTGGTGACGGCTTGGCGAGATGGTGACGACTGCGGAAAATTGGAACAGGAGGCTTTACGGGAGGCACACACCCTAGCTGGTTCCCTCGGTAGCTTTGGTTTTGATCAAGCTTCTCTCAAATCCCGTGAGATTGAGCAGATATTGAAATCTGCGAAAAAAGTTAGCAAAGAGACCATAGCACATATGTCTCAACTAGTGGTAGAACTAGGAGAACAACTAGAGACAGAGCCTAACCTTCCAAAACCTAGTCAAAGTAAACCACTCTCCACTTTCCACTCCCCATTCCCTATTTCCAACTCCCCACGACTACTGATTGTGGATGATGATTTAACACTAGCGCAAGGGTTAGCTTCAGAGCTAGCAGCCTGGAAAATGCAGGTTGAGGTGGCAGGTGATATATCTCAAGGGAGAAAGGCAATTGCTGGTAACCGCCCAGATGTGGTTCTGCTAGACTTGTGTACTACCGCCGCGAAAGCCTGGCCCATCCCGGTCTACTCCTGCGCCTTTGCAACGACGCCTTGAAGGATAACGTCGAACTCTCGCAGTGGATCCATACCGGTAGCAATATGCAGATGCTGGGGCTTGCGCGTGTCGGCGACGAGCTGTTCGCCAGGGC
>NZ_JAAHGN010000301.1:0-7454 GCF_010672485.1 Moorena sp. SIO2C4
TTGCTTCTTGTTGCGGGAGTACTTGATATAATTATCGGCAAGCTGCTTTAAAACAAAGTGAACTTTTTGAGGATCACTATCCCGGTAACGAACTTCTAAGACACTAGTTCCTTCAATATGTTTGATCCTCAGGTGATTATTCTTGACTAAAGACTTGTAGCTAGTTTTGCCATAGCGCTTGTTTATTTCCTCAATCACGGGAGTGATGAGTTTTTCACTACGCAGTACCAGCATTTGGGTTTTATAAGCCAAGGTTTCAAAACCTGGTATCGATTGATTTTCATGATCCTGTGCTGTCAGAGGCTCCAGACGCAGCCGGAACTTGCCTTCATACAGAGGTTTCTGATTAGAGGTCCATACAAAAATACTAGCTGTTATCGTAATTGCTACACCAGCAGCCACTAAAAAGCGACGCCGTATGATCGTCCAAATCTCCTCTAGCTTACGCCCATCCTGATAGTATTTTGAGTTTCTAGTGTGGTAGATGACGGGCTGTGAGTGGATATATTTACCATTCCCCTGTGGGAAAAGCTCTGATTTATTGCCCATCTCTATATGTGCCTTTTTATTTATTGGTTTAAGTTATGTTCAAGAGTAACTGAACCTATGGCTAATCGCTCCCCTATCATACCTTCAGTAGTTGCCACTAACCATCAGCTCTGTAGTTAGTTTGTGTTAACAAACTAGTTTTTGACACTAGAACTGGAAAATTTTACGCAAAACTTATCAAATATCCGGATAAAATGAAGGAATGGTTAAGTTAGGGGAATGGTGTTTACTGGTACCAAGTTACATTCATAGGTAGCACTATCTACCTATCTCCCCATTACCTTGTCCTCCTGCCTAGCTAAATAACACTTGAAGAAGGCAATTGAGTTTAGTAGTATTGTCTTTAATTTCAGTTATAAATATAAAAAGGAAAAGGTCAATGGTTGGAATTCCTTGCCCTTTCCCCCTTTACTAAACTTTTACAGTGTAATCAGGAAGCAATTAGACAAATTATTATCTTAAAATATTACCCCTGAGAATGAAAAACTGATCATGGGGTATTTGGCTCGAATCAGATCAATTTTCCATTTTTCCATTGACGAGTGATCAACCAAAGCTAGAAAAGCCCATATCTAGAGGGATATCTTGTAACCTTCCAGGACCGACTGCTTGAATAGCTTCTTTGAGAGACATATCTCCGGTGTAAAGCGCACGACCAACAATTACACCCCTAACCCCTAGAGGTTCGAGGGTCAGTAGACTCAATAGGTCAGTGATTGAACTGACACCCCCAGAAGCAATCACGGGGATCGAGATATGGCTTGCTAGTTCTCTTAGAGCGTCTAGGTTTGGTCCAGACAGAGTTCCATCCCGGTGAATGTCGGTGTAAATAATCGTAGTTACTCCCAGCTGAGTCATTTGCTCAGCTAGGTCAATTGCTGCAATTTCTGAGGTTTCTAACCAACCGTGAGTGGCCACCCATCCCTGACGAGCATCAATACCAACTACAATCTTCCCTGGGAATTTAGTGCAAAGCTGTTCTACTAGGGAAGGGTCTTCCACCGCTGCCGTCCCTATAATGACTCTATCGACGCCTAGAGTCAACAGTTGAGTCACTCCGGAGCGGGAGCGTAATCCACCACCGACTTGCACTGGCACAGGTACCGCCTGCACAATTGCTTCGATTGCCTTAGTGTTCACTGGCGTACCCAGTTTTGCGCCATCCAAATCAACCACATGCAGCCGTGATGCACCTTGTTCAACCCATTGTTTCGCTACCTCGACTGGGTTATCGTTAAATACTTGCGCACGCTGGTAGTCTCCCTGGACTAACCGCACACATTTTTCTTCAAGTAAGTCTATAGCTGGAATAACATCCATGACTCAATTTCCCCCTAACCTATAGTGAACTACCGCACACCAATCCCAGCAGGTATGGTGTACGCTTCTGAAATCACGGGGGTAGCCCAAGTCTAGGAGTTACGTCCTTGATTTGGTCTTAGATCCCCTCCAACCCACTTCTTTCCGGCTACCCTTGCCAGCAGTAGTCCTTATTGTTCGATTGAAGCACTACCACTGGGCAATTCTGCCACAATCTTAAACCGCACATGATTAATGGCTAACTCACCAATGGAAATATCTTCCTTTTTCACAGGCACCCCTTGGCTCTTCAGGATTTCAAACTTAATTCCTTTACCGATCTCTATATGGTACCAGGCAAGACCCATCAAAAACCGAGTGGGATAAGGACCCCCTTCAACCGTATCATCAGCACTGGATTCCATGGGTAGCCAGCCGATTCCTGGGATATAAAATTCCATCCAAACATGATTAAAATCTGGTACCAAAGGAATACCGATTTGGTCAGGATGGGGAGGGCATTTGTAACGACCAACAGTGCGGCACGCGATCCCATTAAGGCGTGCCAAAGCTAGCAATACTCCCAAATACTCCCCGCAAGACCCCACACCCCTTCGTAGCACAATGTCTGGAGTATCTATTTTAGGGGTCACGTGGTAGGAAAGTTTGTCGTAGACATAATTGCGAATACTGTAGATTTGCCGCAACAGATTCGTTTCGCTACCAATTGCTTCTTTAGCCGAACGGCGGATGATTTCTGTATCCATGGCTAACTTGTCATCATCGACCAAATAACGGTTCTGAAATTCTGGCGGTAACTCAGGCAACCCCTCCATATCCCGTGGTGTCAGGCGGTACTTGATACTCCAGACTTCTAGGAGTGCCTTCCAACCAAAGATATGGCGTTCCCCTGGCTTGAGGTTGTCAAACTTAAAAACGGCAACTTGCTGACCATCTTGAACGTCTATAGTAAAGGGTATACCCACAGGTTCG
This sequence comes from Moorena sp. SIO2C4, assembly GCF_010672485.1. NCBI lineage: Bacteria > Bacillati > Cyanobacteriota > Cyanophyceae > Coleofasciculales > Coleofasciculaceae > Moorena > Moorena sp. SIO2C4. The sequence continues at coordinate 2,842 of NZ_JAAHGN010000301.1, forward strand.
ACTTTTGAGACCTTTTGTCGGTCAGTTTCCGATGGCAAGGCAATTCGCCATTCCAAATCATTCAACTCGATATCCTTGAGGGGGTCAAGTTCCTCGACATAGGACATTTCGATTAAATAGCCATTGGAGAGTGCATAGCGACCTTCCGGATTGTAGGTAAAGTGTAACGGATGAATAAAAGTGCGATCGCGATACTGCAATTCATAATTAGGATCAGCGTTAGGGTTATCCCGGATGTAAGCCTCCTCAGTTGCATAAGCAACATAGAGGGTATCGTCTCCCGTCTGGGGGTCAGTACAAAACGCTAAGCCAGTAGGATTTTCAAAGGGGGTGAGTACACTGAACTGAATTTCGCCAGTTGCTCGATCAAGACAGTAAACTGTCTGTTCTTGGTCATCCGATACCCACAGTTCTTCATCGCGGATTGTTATATGTTCAATGCCAACTCCGGGAGAACGCAACCGGGTAATATCATGACCTGTATTGCTGCTATAAATAATAATATATCCAACTTTTTTACAGGTAACATAAACAGTTGAATCTTTAACAGCGATTCCGTTAGCGGTGTAAGGCAAATCAACAAAGTGTTGTAGGGTTAAATTATCATTGATATGGCAAAAATAGACACTATCTTGTAGCGTTAACCATAGGGTTTCTCCTGCCAGGGCTAAACCACTCACACCGACCAAATCTGAGTCCCGTTCTGGATTCAAAATCCTTGTGTTATCTGTGAAGGGATCAATTTCTAAGAGATAGCCCTTTATCGAGTCGATAGCAATTATTTTTTCTCTCCAAAATGCTATACCTTGCAAGGCATATGCTCCAATTGGTCTGATAGTTTTGTCGAATTTTTGTCGCTCTTTCAAAAATGAAGCTGAATTCATAATCATGAGTAAATCAGATGAAGAACAGATGAAGATTTCGACAAGATTATAAGCTTATAGTGGCGATGTCTCAAATACCTGAAGTTATTGTTAAAATGAGGCAGGTAAGGTATGAAAACCTGATCCTCTTATAGGGGTTACGGGTGCCTCGAAGGGCTGTTGTTATGCCATACTTGTTACTTATCCTGCTTACTTAAGAGAAACTTGGCTCTACCAGGGAATAGTTTTATCATGGCTTGGTTAACACGTTCATCAAAATTTACGCTCTTAACGGTTGCTTTGGCTTTCAGTCTGGCAGTCAATCTTCCAGCCCAGGTACAAGCTCAGGCGAGTTCTTCCCTAGGCAGGGAACTGATTGAGAAGATACCGAACCACTGGGAAAGTTATTTATCTGAATATGATCCACCTTCAGACGACGGAAATGGTACACCCTCTGATCTCGGACGTCCTGGAGGAACTAGGGGTCCTGGAGGAACTAAGGCTACCAAATGCCAGAAATCAAACCTGAAAAATCCTGTAGCGTTGGTTCCCAGTTCTGGGATGGGAACAACGGTTGCTGAATACCCCACTTTCTCTTGGTATATGCCCTGTATAGAATCAGCATCAGGGCTATATTTAAAGTTTGTGCTGAAAGATGCCTATGAAAAGGAGGTTTACTCAGTCAAGTATCCCTTACCGGATACGGTAAATCATGGAATTAGGAGTATAACGCTTCCTACCTTTGTTAACCTACCTCCCTTAGAAGTTAATCAGAACTATGACTGGCAGGTAAGATTGATTGATCCCGGCGACTCGTCAAACAATATCTATATTGATGGTGGGGTCAAGCGAGTTGAAGAAGCTCCAAACCTAGCGGAGCGTTTAAAACAAGCAACCCCCCAACAGCGTGTTGTGATCTACGCAAATGATCGGCTTTGGTACGAAACATTAACGACTCTGGTAGAATTGCGAAGGCAGCGCCCCAATGACGAGAACTTGGCAGAAGCTTGGAACAAACTTCTGGATTCGGTCGGGTTAGGTGCAATTGCTGAAAAAGCCTTGTTTGAACATGCCAGTACGACTCACAACTAAATAACGAAATATATTAGGTTATTAATACCTGTATGAATACAACGTATGAATACAAATCGGTATAATAACACTGAAGACCGTGACCGACAAGAGATTCGTCAGTCCATAGCCCAAATTATCCAACAAGACTATCAAAGGTTCCCAGCTGACCAAACTTATAGCATCTACGCCTCAGACGTCTATTTTAAAGACCCCCTCAACCAGTTTCGCGGGCTTGAGCGTTACAAACAAATGATTGCCTTTATCAATCGCTGGTTCCTTGAGCCCCATCTAGATTTGCAAAACATTTCCCAGTCAGGAGATACAATAAAAACCCGCTGGACTCTGAGCTGGACTACGCCATTACCCTGGAAACCGCGAATGACTATTCCTGGCTGGAGCGAGTTAAAGCTGAATGCTGAGGGATTAATTGTTTCTCATATAGATTATTGGGACTGTTCACGCCTGGACGTACTTAAGCAGCTTTTGTACAGTAATGTAAAGTAAATAAATCTAAACTTTTCTCAGAACAGCTGGAGCATACCATGCGCGTAATTTTGATGACCGGTAAAGGAGGAGTAGGAAAAACCTCTGTAGCCGCTGCTACTGGCTTGCGTTGCGCCGAGTTAGGCTACAAAACCCTAGTTCTGAGTACTGACCCAGCTCACTCCCTAGCAGATAGTTTTGATATTGAACTCAGTCACGACCCCCGATTAGTTCGCCCCAACCTTTGGGGAGCAGAACTTGACGCTCTGATGGAATTGGAAGGAAACTGGGGAGCGGTTAAGCGTTACATTACCCAAGTGCTGCAAGCTAGGGGCTTAGATGGGGTACAGGCAGAAGAATTAGCCGTTCTTCCTGGTATGGATGAAATTTTCGGTCTCGTCCGCATGAAACGTCACTACGATGAAGACGAGTTCGATGTTCTGGTTATTGACTCAGCTCCCACTGGTACTGCGCTACGGTTACTGAGCTTACCAGAAGTCAGTGGCTGGTATATGCGCCGTTTTTATAAGCCACTACAAAGTATGTCAGTTGCTCTGAGACCTTTGGTTGAACCGTTATTCAAACCCATTGCTGGCTTTTCTTTACCAGATAAAGAGGTCATGGATGCTCCCTATGAGTTTTATGAACAAATTGAAGCCCTAGAGAAGGTACTCACTGACAACCAACAAACATCAGTGCGTCTGGTTACTAATCCTGAGAGAATGGTGATTAAGGAGTCCTTACGAGCTCATGCTTACTTAAGCCTATACAACGTTGCCACTGATCTAGTTGTTGCCAATCGGATTATTCCTGACCAAGTAACTGACCCATTTTTCCAACGCTGGAAAGAAAATCAGCAACAGTACCGCCAAGAAATTCACGACAATTTCCGGCCTTTACCCATTAAAGAAGTTCCCCTCTATTCCCAAGAGATGTGCGGTATTGAAGCGTTGGAGCGTCTCAAAGAAACTCTGTATGGTTCAGAAGATCCCACTCAAGTGTATTACCAAGAAAACACCATTAGAGTAATACAGCATAAAAATGAGTACAGCCTAGAACTGTACCTACCTGGTATCCCCAAAGACAAAATACAGCTTACTCAAACAGGAGATGAATTGAATGTTCGCATTGGTAACCATCGCCGCAATTTAGTCCTCCCCCAAGCTTTAGCTGCCCTGAAACCTTCAGGAGCCAAGATGGAAGAGGATTATCTCAAAATCAAATTTGCCGCTGGTGCAGTTAATATCTGATCAAGCCCTGTAGAGTTGGAGTCAATCTACACAGCAGTAAATTAACCCTTTCTGAGCTCCTGAGCCATTTTGAGGAACGGATCCAGGCTTGAGTCAGGGCGACGGGGTTGAGAGCTTACCTGACCGTTTTGTTCTAATTTAGTTCCAGACTGGGAAGCAGTCTCAGAAGTGGCCATAGGTGTCTGATTTTGGGAAAGGGTGACTTTATCCGTAGCGGAGGTCTGCTCTACCACTTCACCGCTTAAAACAGCAGTCTTGGTCTTGGGAAAGGATTTCTTGACCTTAACAGGGGTGCGCATGTAGTCAATGTTTCCCATGGTCTTTGCTTCATCTGTGTCCAAGAAATACTCTTGGGACTGGTTAGCTTCTATGGACTGTTCCATGTCCTGGCTGTCTTCATCAACGTACTTGGTCTGAGAGTTGAACAAATTGCCTAAGAGTCCCATAGTTAATTTTTCCTGCCTCTAGGTAGTCTATTGTTATTTAATGTTAACTATTATAAATATTTATATCATAAATCTTTTGTAAAAACTGATATCAACACAAAAAAACCTCAGCCACTTACAGAGGATATACTCTGCTCTTAGCTGAGGGAATTAGTCAGGGTGCATCTATTACTTATCTATCCAACTGGGTTGTCACCCCATCAGGAAGCCAAATGAAACATGGGGTGGAACCCAGCGCTTGTTAAAAGCAGTAGAGAACCCGCACCAAGAGAGTGATTGCTTATAGGGCAAATGCCTAGGGCATATCGCCACCACTGGCTATAAGTTTAGAGACACCTTGTTTGTAGGCTAGAATACTGAGCTAATATTTAGCTTCATCCGCTCTTTAGCCTCACATCTCAATGCTACCCCATGAGTGTGAGGCTAAAGAGCGGACAGGAACTGTATTGCATAGGTTGAAAAATGCTATAATGAAAATAGTAGGGAAGACAAATTAA
>NZ_JAAHGN010000302.1:0-7420 GCF_010672485.1 Moorena sp. SIO2C4
CTGTAATCGGCATCTGGTTTACTGCACTGGGCATCAGCACCATGGCATTTAACCTCAACGGTTTCAACTTCAACCAGAGCATCATTGACTCACAAGGTCACGTGATCAACACCTGGGCTGACGTACTAAACCGTGCCAACCTAGGTTTCGAGGTAATGCACGAGCGTAACGCTCACAACTTCCCTCTAGACCTAGCTGCGGCTGAAGCTACTCCTGTAGCTTTGACTGCTCCAGTCATCAACGGTTAATTTTAACTTGGCTTAATCAGCTAAGTTAATAAAAAGCGCTCTCCATCTGGAGAGCGCTTTTTTGTTTGTCTGTCATTATTTGAGTTCTCAGGTTTTAGGGAGTAGGGAGTAGGGAGTAGGCAAGAAAATTTAGATTTAGCTTACGGTTACTAGGAAAGGCTGTATTTATTGGTAGTCATTTGTTAGTTTTCAATACCCCTTCACCTTTTGTGTTTTCTGTTGCATTTAATAAAACTTAATAAAAAATTGTCGATAACTTAATAAAAAATTTAAATTTGTCTGTGGTAACTGGGTTTAATATCAACAAAACAATAATATCAAGTCTGATAGCATCGATATATAGCAATTTTCATAGTCATGAGGTACAGAGGATTTTTCCTTGTTGCCTGTTGCCTGTTGCCTGTTGCCTGTTGCCTGTTGCCTGTTGCCTACTCCCTACTCCCTACTCCCTACTCCCTACTCCCTATTCCCTTTCCTAAAGGACCAATGACTAATGACAACTGAAACCCTTGTCATCGTAACCAGTATTGCACCAGGAAATGTTAAGAAGCAACAAGCCGCTATTAATAGCTGGCTTACTCTAGGATTTGAGGTTGTTTCTTTAAATATTATAGAAGAGATTGAGAAACTCCAGCCTTTATATCAAGACATTAAATTTCACAGAGTATTTCGAGATGGACGAGAGCATTATGGTAAGCCTTATGTTTACATTGATGACCTCTTATCCTATTTGCGTCAGTACGGTAGCCAAATCTGTGGAATTGTTAACGCAGATATTATCTTAAAAGCTGAGCAGGATTTTACAGAATTTATTCGAGAGCAGACTCAAGACTCTATTCTGCTCGCTTCACGAGTCGATATTGATACTGCTGAATCAATCAACGGTGAGATTTACGATGTTGGGGTTGATGTGTTCTTTTTTGAAAAAGAACTGCTGGAAAAATTCCCATCCTCTGACTTTTGCCTTGGTATTCCCTTTTGGGATTTCTGGGTACCAGTGATTGCTTGGCAACAGGGGTTAACCATAAAAGACTTAGTCTCTCCCGTTGCTTATCATGTCAAGCACTCTACCAACTATAGCTACGAAATCTGGCAAAAATCTGCCCTTAAATTTACCAAAATATTTGCTCCATCGCGTTATAATTATTATCAAGAAATAGCTGATATAAATAAAGTAGATTATGACCTAATTGGTCACATGGATAATTATATCGTTAACCAATTTTTGACAATTTATCAAAACAGTAAGCAACCGATTATCTACAAACCCCGATTACCTGATGCTCAGAATCCAGTCTATAGCCATACCAATACTAAAAATCACGATTATAATTCCTTAGTTTGGTTAGCATGGAGCTCTTATCATGCTGGGAATTTTACCACTATGGCTGAGCAGTTAAAAAACTCCCTAACCATTACCCCTTACCAACCAACAGAAACAATTTCTGATTGGATAGAGCAATTTACTACATTTTCAGCTGCTCATAATTCTCCATTCAATTCTTATGCATTCAGTAACCTAACGGAATGGCAATATCTAATAGGATCTACTCTGCTTAATCGACCATTTAGTACCTATCAATGGCAACCAAAAGTATCGATAATCACATCAGTATTTAAAGGGGATAAGTATATTGAACCCTTCCTTAAGGATATTACCCAGCAGACTGTTTTTGCTGAATGTGAATTAATATTGGTTAATCCCAATTCTCCTGGAAATGAAGAGCCTGTGATTAAAAAGTATATGACCAGGTATCAGAATATTATCTATATAAAATTGGATGAAGACCCAGGGCTTTATGAAGTTTGGAACATGAGCATTAGATTAGCCCGTGGTCACTATATTACAAACGCTAATCTCGATGACCGCAGAGCGCCCAGACATATCGAAGAACATATGAGAGCCTTGGATGAGCATCCTGATGTGGACGTGGTTTGCGCTCCTCTGAAAGTTACGATGCAACCCAATGAAACCTGGGATAATAATACCGCTCATGCAGTCTGGTATGTGGGATTTCCGGAGTATTTTGGAACTGAAGACTTTTTTCAAGAAAAGTGGTGGGCTGAAGGGGAGGAAAAAGGTAAGATCGGCTCCCAAAATCTTCCCCATTGTATGCCGGTATGGCGGAAGAGTGTCCATGAAAAAAATGGCTATTTCGATGAAATTGAGTATGGCGCGAGTGCTGATTGGGAATTTTGGTTACGTTGTTCAACCAATGGTTCTAAATTCATGCTATTGAGGGAACCTTTAGGAATTTACCTAGAAGACCCTCAATCCTATAACAGGCGGTTTGAGTCAACGGTTGATTTTGAGAAAAAAATTCTACAGGAGTATTATGTACCGCTAACTGAGGAATCCAATGGTAACGGAAGCCTTGATGTCTCCGAAACTGAAGAGCAGGATTCAGGGTTTGAAGACTCTGGGGATTATCCGAAAAAACTCGATCTTGCTTCTGCTTTACAGTATCATTACGGGGAGCATCGCTCTGGATGGTCTTATGCGATGAATAGCTTGAAAGCCTTACACAATGATGCTGGAATCTTGGTGGATGGCTTCATAGAAAAGAAATTCGCCTGGGGTTCGGATCCTGGAGATTGTAACAACACCCCAACTGCTTATACAGAGCCTTGGATTGGATTCATCCATTGCCCTCCCTATGTCCCTAAATGGTTTCAAGAACACCTGTCACCTCAGGCAATATTTGCAAGTCAGTTGTGGCAAGAAAGTATTAAGTATTGTCAAGGTCTATTTTGTTTGTCTGAAGACTCTCGTCGATGGCTCCAAAAGCAGCTAGATGTGCCAATTGTTAGCGTTATCCATCCTACGGAAACCCCAGATGTTATCTTTTCGATGGATAAGTTTTTGTCAAATCCTGAGCCAACTATTATCCAAATTGGGATTTGGTTGCGGAAGATGCACTCTATCTACTATTTACCGGTAAAAAACTACAAAAAGATGGTGTTACGTAAACCCTATTCCGGGGAGATGTTACACACTGAAAAACAAGTATTTAATTTACAGCCCAATTACAGTTATGTGCAGATAGTTGATTATTTGCCCAATGATGAGTATGATGAAGTCTTGTCAAAGAATATTGCTTATTTGGAGTTGTATGACACCAGTGCCAATAACGCGATCATTGAGTGCATCGTCAGAAATACCCCGGTTTTAGTCAATCCGCTGCCAGCTGTAAAAGAGTATTTGGGCCAAGACTATCCCCTTTACTTCCAGTCTAGACAAGAAGCAGCGGCCAAAGCTGATGATTTTGCTTTAATTGAGGAAACCCACCACTACCTGAAGCAGCACCCGATTAAAGAAAAGCTGACCAGCAATTATTTTTTAAAATCCATTGTTAAATCGGAAATCTATAAACAGTTATCATGAGAATATCCCACAAGCATAAGTTTGTATTCCTCAGCAAACCTAAGTGTGCTAGTACTAGTATTCGCAAGGCATTGGATCCTTACACCGATATTTCCAGTACGGATAAGAAGCGACATTACCATCACCATGTGCCAGCATCTGTGTTAAAGCAGCATTTTGACCGTATGGGTTGGAACTGGAACAGCTACTTCAAGTTTATCAGTATCCGAAACCCTTGGGATATGCTGGTTTCTCTGTACTTCTATGCCAAGCCAGATCACCGAGGTATTTATTGGTGGGAAACAGCAAGAGCAATCCGTGTATCCGAAGACATTATCGAAAAATACCCCTATAACCCAAACACCAGGATGCCATTCAAGCAGTGGATTAAGACAGGAAAATCCTGGGACTTGAAGCAGCAAATATATCTTGATGATTTGTCTACCTATACCCTTCCTTACTATGTTTTTGATGATCAGAATAATTTCCTAGTGGATTATGTTATCCGTGTTGAACACTTAGAGGAAGACTTAGATTTTGTTTCGTCAAAGCTAGGACTAAAGCTAGACTCTTTGAAGATAAATACCAGCAAGCACGACCACTATAGTCAGTATTATGATAGTGAGTCCAAAGCAATAGTATCCGAGATGTTTGAGTATGATATCAACTACGGAAAGTATTCTTTTTAAACTAGGTAATAGGTAATAGGTAATAGGTAATAGGTAATAGGTAATAGGTAATAGGTAATAGGGGGATAACCAACAGGGGGATAGGGTTTGACGGTTTGTTTTATAACTGAATAATATCCAATTTATAGCGTTGATCAGACTTATGAGATAAAGTCAATTTTATTACCCCTACTCCCTACTCGTAAGCATTCAGCTATCAGCCATTGGCCTACGGCCACGCTACTTGAGGTGCTTTTGAATAAAATAGGCTGACCGCTGACTGCTGAATGCTGAATGCTGAATGCTTATCCCTACTCCCTACTCCCTACTCCCTACTCCCTAAAACCCAGAACTTTTTACCTGAAATTAATAACTGCTATAAAATGAGACTATCACACAAGCATAAATTCCTATTCATTGGCAAGCCTAGGTCTGGTGATACTATGATTAGACAAGCACTAGATCCTTACAGTGATAGTGTTAGTACAGATCAAGGACGACACAACCATCCCCATGTGCCAGCATCTATCTTGAAACAGTATTTTAAACGCATGGGTTGGGACTGGAATAGCTACTTCAAATTCACTTCTGTTAGAAATCCCTGGGATATGCTTGTCTCTGTATACTCCTTTGGAAATCCTGATCAAAATGGCTTCTACTTTTGGGAGAAACAACAGTATAATCCCAACAAAAAAATGCCATTTACAGAGTGGATCACTAAGGGAAAATCATGGGACATCAAGGCAGGGAAGCATTTAACTGATTTGTCTGCTTACTCACTGTCATACTCTGCACTTGATGATGATAACACGTTTCTTGTGGATTATGTTATCCGTTTTGAAAATCTAGAATCAGACTTAACTTTCTTGGAGTCTATGCTAGGACTAAAGCTGAATTGTCCTAAGATAGAGCAACACAAACGGGATGATTACACTAATTATTATAATCAGGAGTCTATAGATAGAGTTGCTAATTTATTTTGGTATGACATTAAGTATGGAAATTATAAGTTTGGGATGGCGTAGGGTGGGTTAGGGGCGGCCAGGATTTTGAGGGATTACCAATCAATTTGTATCCGCACCGTAACCCACCATCTTCGATGTTTTGTACCAGATGCTGTAATTGCTGTTCTGGTTTGGATTGATCAGCAGCGCGATCGCATGATCTAGATATGGCGTAGGGTGGGCAGTGCTTACCTTCGAGATTGTTAACTTTTAACTTGGTATTATGCACTGCCCACCTGAGGATTCTTTTAATTACGTTCCTGTCGGTGGGCAGTGCCTATAAAAGCTACTCTAAGCTTTGTAATTGCTCGTAAGCACTGCCCACCCTACGATTCATTTTATCTAGGATTAATTTTATCAAAAATATACACGAATAAAAACGATTTTATATTCCAAAACTATCCACAATTATCAACCTAGCCACGGTCTCCATTATCTCAATATTTCGTAATAAAAAAAAATCTAAACCCCTTGACAACTTTATTAATTTATTGATATATTAATAATGTCAGCAAAATTAATGAATAACTGGTCATGACGAAAAATCTTCCGCCTAACTCCGATGAAAATCAGAACCCTGAAAACCCTGGTCGGAAACCTAAGAAAGTCAAGCACATCTTGATCGGTTCTCCTGAACAAGTTCGGCATACTATTTATGCCATTTATGCTCTTAAATACGCCTATCCCGACGAGTGGAGCACTCCCGAACCTACCGAAAACCCTGGTGAGGTTATGACCACCTTGATTCGATATTTCTACGTAGACTAGGATAGGGTTTTGCCAGGGTTTGACGCCCTGGCGACCAGGAATTGTGGAGGTTATTTTTAAGCTATCAGCGTGTCGCGTATCAGCTATCAACCATTCGCGTAGCGTGGCCAACGGCCAAGGCCAATGGCTGACCACTGACCACTGACCACTGACCACTGACCACTGACCACTGACGAATGTATTAGTTGATCAGTAGTTATTCAGATTTGAGTTCAGTTAAGCTGTAATTGTTGACGTTTACACAATAGAATTCGGTCAAGGATTGGGGTTAACCAAAACTTGACCGATTTTTTTTATTGCTATAGTTAAGGTAATTATTAATTTGGTAAGTTACTTTCGTTCCGGGTTTTAGGGAACGCGCACCGTAGGGATTAGGGAGTCCCAGCGGTGAAGAATTCAAAATTCTTGAGAGCAACCGTGAGTTAGTGGATGCAGAGTTATTGCAGGTAATGGCACAAGTAGCAGAACAACTGAGAGCAGAGGGCAAGCAAAACCGTGCTGAGGTTTTACTGGGTCTGAGGAGTGAGCTGTTAGAAATCCTGGGAATCTCAGAAACCCCTAGCTCAGCTAATCCCTCATGCCAAGACTATCTGCAATTCTTGACAGAGGTATTGCTGGCAACTGACAACAGCGATAGCAACCCCAAAGTAGTCTACCCACTGTTGGGAGCCAACCTAGACAAACTGGATGATAACTTTATTGATATCCTGCAAACCTGGGCAAGTGCTAAACTCTCAGAAGCTGAAGCAGAATACATCGCTAAAGTTATTTGGGAATTTAGCAATCTGATCCAGCAGTTTCCTCTAGGCAATAAAGCCAATAACATCGAAATCGCCATTGCTGGTTACAAACAGGTGCTAAAGGTCTTTACCCGTGAGAGTAAGCGGGAAAGTTGGGCAGCGATTCAAACCAACCTGGGGCAAGCCTACAGAAACAGAATCCGTGGGGAAAGGGCTAAAAATCTAGAACTTGCCATTACCCAATACCAACGAGCATTGTCAGTTTACACCAAATCAGATTTCCCTATCTATTGGGCAATGACTCAAATCAACCTGGGGGAAGCCTACAGAAACAGAATCCACGACCACAGGGCTGAAAATCTGGAAAAAGCTATTGCCCGATACCAACTAGCCTCGTCAGTTTACACTCAATCAGACTTCCCCATTGAGTGGGCACAGACTCAAACTAACCTGGGCAATGCCTACAGTGACAGAATCCGTGGGGACAGGGCAGAGAATCTTGAACTTGCCATTGAAGCATTCCAACGAGCTTTGTCAGTTTACACCCAAGAAGACTTCCCCATGGAGTGGGTACAGACTCAAACTAACCTGGGCAATGCCTACAGTGACAGAATCCGTGGGGACAGGA
>NZ_JAAHGN010000303.1:0-7410 GCF_010672485.1 Moorena sp. SIO2C4
CAAATGGAGTCAAGTAAATTCCGCTTGGCCAGACCTGCCCCTAGTTCTGTACGGTCCTGGTGCAGACTCCGGAACCTTTGACTACTTCACCAAAAAGGTTAACGGCAAGTCTGGTGCTAGCCGCACCCAAGCTGGAAAATTTCTAGGAAGCACTGCCCACCCTACGATTCTACGATTAATTTTACTGCCCACAATACGATTAATTTTATTTTGAATAAAACAGGTATTATTCAAAAGCTGAATTCTGAATACTTACCTATCAGATACACAGATTTTTTTTACTATTCCCTATTCCCTGTTCCCTGTTCCCTGTTCCCTAAAACACAGGAATTTATACTAACCGAATTAAACAATATAGATTTACTCGTTATCAAAATTTATCCAATCTTTCCATTCTTGATTTTCTTGATAATAGTCTTTCATGGCTTCTGCTTGTTGGGCTAAAATGCGACGACGTTCTTCTAGGGGAAGTTGTTGAAAAGCTTGGCGTTCCATTGAATGATTTTGTGCAGTTTCAGGTACGATTAAAATCACTTCTATGGTTTGTCCTACCGGTAAATTGGGAAGGGAAATCTCAAGGCGGTTGCCTTGTTGAACGGTTGTGGTTAGATAGTGGGTTTGTTTCATTACAGCAGTTTTCAATTCGTTTAGGTATAAAGTCTTGGGTTTTAGGGAGTAGGGAGCAGGGAGTAGGGAACAGGGAGCAGTTGATGTAGGGTGGGCAGTGAGTATCATCCCGATGGTAAGCTTTGGAATTGGTATTATTACTGCCCACAATACGATTAATTTTATTATATTTTACCATGAATTTTCTGTTGGTGGGCAGTGCCGATTTAACTGACTACAAGCTGGAAAAATCCTAGGAATCACTGCCCACCCTACGATTATTTTTACTGCCCACAATACAATTAATTTTCTGTTGGTGGGCAGTGCCGATTTCACTTTATACAACCTTAAAATTTTCTAGGAATCACTGCCCACCCTACGATTATTTTTACTGCCCACAATACAATTAATTTTCTGTTGGTGGGCAGTGCCGATTTCACTTTATACAACCTTGAAATTTTCTAGGAATCACTGCCCACCCTACGATTATTTTTACTGCCCACAATACAATTAATTTTCTGTTGGTGGGCAGTGCCGATTTCACTTTATACAACCTTGAAATTTTCTAGGAAGCACTGCCCACCCTACGATTAATTTTACTCTATTTTACAATTTATTTTCATTAATTTTCTGTTGGTGGGCAGTGCCGATTTCACTTTATACAACCTTAAAATTTTCTAGGAAGCACTGCCCACCCTACGATTAATTTTACTCTATTTTACAATTTATTTTAATTTATTTTCTGTTGGTGGGCAGTGCCGATTTCACTTTATACAACCTTGAAATTTTCTAGGAAGCACTGCCCACCCTACGATTAATTTTACTGCCCACAATACGATTAATTTTACTCTCCACAATCTCCATATTTCGTAATAATCAAAAAATTCTAAATCCCTTGACAAATGATTAACTTATAAATATATTAATAGTATGAACCATTTACAGGAGTCACGATTCATGACCAAGAACATTCCACCTAACTCGAATGAAAATAACACCCCAGAAAACCCTGGTCGCAAACCTAAGAAAGTCAAGCTGATCTTGATCGGTTCTCCTGAAAAAGTTTGGAAGACAATGTCTTGATGCAGTCGCTCATGGGGGGAACCCCCAAGACCGCGCTGCATCGCTTATTGCCCTTTATGGCCTTAAATACGCCTATCCCAACGAGTGGAGCACTCCCGAGCCTACGGGGAAGCCTGATGAGATTATGACTTTTTTGATTCGCTATTTTTACGTAGACTAGGATAGTAATTTGCCAGGGTTTTGACGCCCTGGCGACTATGAGTGCAATTTGTTTTGTGGAGGTTAGTTTACTGAGTTGGAATGTTGTTGTTTTGGATCAGTTGCTGAGGTAAGTGGTCAGTAGTCAGTGGTCAGCCGTCAGCCGTCAGCGGTCAGTGGTCAGCGGTCAGCGGTCAGCCTTTTGCTGATAACTGTTCGCGTAGCGTGCGCGTAGCGCTTAAGCTGATAGCTGATAGCTAATCAGCTGATAGCTGATAGCTGATAGCTGATAGCTGATAAGCTAAGCTTTAATTGTAGTGGTTTATATTATAGAATTCGGTCAAGCATTGGTTAACCAAACCTTGACCGATTTTTTTTTATTGGTAAGCAGTCAGCGGTCAGCGGTCAGCGATCAGCGGTCAGCGGTCAGTGGTCAGCATTATTCAAAAGCTTAGCTGTTTTATTCAAAAGCTGATATTTAATCTCTGATGGCTGATAGCTGATAGCACCTCAAGTAGCATCTCAAGTAGCGCATAAGCTGATAGCTGATGGCTGATAGCTGATAGCTGATAGCTTACAAACAAACTTCAGGTTACTTCATGGCACTTCACATTGGTGACGGTCGAAGAATATATTTGTGATTATTTTTTCACAGGTACACAAACGTTGTGAACTTGTTGTCTCAATTTTGATCAACTAATGAATAATACTCTAAACTAATCATAGGACTACCGTAAGCTATCAGCTATCAGCTTAAGCGCTACGCGCACGCTACGCGAACAGCTATCAGTTTATCGGCTATGGGCAAGCTACTTGAGGTGCTTATGGACTATGGACAAGCTACGGTAAGAGCTTTTGAATAAAACAGGTAAGCATTAATCTCAGTTATGGAAAGCTGACGGCTGACGGCTGACGGCTGAATGCTTACGGACTACCTAAGGCACAAGCAGCGATCGCCTATGATTAGTAAAGAAGCCTTCGAGCAAAAATTAAACACTATGCCCTGGAAAAGGCGACAAGTGTTAGAGGCAGTGGTTGGTGGCAAGACAGATGAAGCAATCAGAGACAAGGTGCTAAACGTCTATGATATATCTACGGTAAGAAAGCATATTTCTAAAATATATAAAGACTTTGATATTGAAGCTAATGGTTTTAATTGTCGTTGTGAGTTAGTTGAAATCGTTAATATTTATAAGCCAGAGTTGGTGGCTGAGCAAGTATTAGACGAGTGCGGGTTATCCCCTAGACCTAGAGCAACTCAAGAGATATATATTGAGCGCCCACCTATTGAAGCTCGTTGCTATCAGGAAATTGTCAAACCGGGAGCGTTAATTCGGATTAAAGCACCGAAATTGATGGGCAAAACCTTACTAAGTCATAAGATTATTGCCCATAGTGAAAAACAGGGTTATGCTCAGGTTTATTTAAATATGAATGAGCTACCTTTAAATAATTTAGATAGCTTTTTACAGTCCTTTTGTGTACGAGTTGCTGATAACTTAGGATTGTCGGATAACTTAGACAGTTATTGGAAAAAGCGTTTACCCAGCAAGGTAAACTGCAAACGATACTTAGAGCAGTATTTATTAAAGTCTTTAGATACTCCGGTAGTTTTGTGTTTGGATGAAGTAGAGCAAGTCTTTTCTCATCAAGATGTGGCTGAAGGGTTTCTGACTTTGCTGCGCAGTTGGCATGAAGATGCTAAGAGTAAAGAGGTTTGGAAAAAACTACGATTGATTGTGGTTTATGCTACGGAAGTTTACGTTAGCTTACCTACCGAACAGTCGCCGTTTAATGTGGGATTACAGATAGAATTACTAGAGTTTAATGAACAGCAAGTTAAGGGCTTTGCTGAGGCTTATGGGTTGAAGTTGTCTGGGGATTCAGTAACGCAACTGATGGCAATGGTGGGGGGACATCCTTATTTATTGTCCCAAGCTTTTGATTATCTCAAGAATCACCAAGGAGCAGAGAAGACACTGGATACCCTTTTGGCTAATGCCCCCACAGAAGCCGGAATTTATGGCAGTCATCTCCGTGAACTGTTAACTAGTATTCAAGAGCATCCCGAATTGCTGGACGCTGTTAAATTATTAGTTAGTACCACTAAACCGGTGCGCCTGGATGCTACTATCACTCGCAAGTTGGAAAGTATGGGTCTGGTGCAACGCTATGGTAATGATTGTAGTTTGAGATGTAATTTGTATCGTCTGTATTTTAGCGATCGCATTTTGGGGAGTAGGGAATCGGGAATCGGGAATCGGGAATCGGGAATCGGGAATCGGGAATCGGGAATCGGGAATCGGGAATCGGGAATCGGGTAATAATATTATTATCAATAGACCAGGAAGTAGAATAACAATGAGCAAAACTATCTTTAACTATACCTAATTCTTAAAAACCACTTATTCTCTCTCCCCATCTTCCCACACTTGCTACACTCTTATCACTGCTCCCTGCTCCCTGCTCCCTGCTCCCTAAAACCTAAAAATTTGTACCTCACCGAATGCCAAACCGCTGTAATGACCAATCAACACTCAACAATCTACAAAGTAGGAGGTAGTTTACCTCAGGATGAACCGACTTATGTGACCCGACAAGCGGATCAGGAGCTTTTTCAGGCATTGATGGCTGGGGAGTTTTGTTATGTGCTGAATTCCCGACAGATGGGTAAGTCTAGTTTGCGGGTAAGAACGATAAAACGCTTGAAAGAAGAGGGATTTGCTTGCGCGTCTATCGATCTGACCGTGATTGGTAAAGAAGATATCACGGTGTCGATGTGGTATGAAAGTTTGATTATGTTATTGGTGGATGATTTCGAGCTTTTCGGAAAATTTGATGAAGACAGTTGGTTAGACGAGCGTGCTCAAATCTCTCCGGTGTTGTGCTTAAGTAAGTTTATTGAGCAGATCGTATTAAGCAGTATTCCGGGAAATATTGTTATTTTTCTGGATGAAATTGATAGTATTATTAAAGTTAGGTTTAAAGATGATTTCTTTGCCTTAATTAGAGCCTGTTACAATCAACGAGCTGAAACGCCAGCTTACAATCGTCTCACCTTTTGTTTGCTGGGGGTGGCAACTGCTGCAGATTTAATTCAGGATAAACAGCGCACTCCGTTTAATATTGGTCAGGATATTCAATTAACTGGGTTTACCTTTGAGGAGGCTAAAGGGCCGTTGGTTCCAGGTTTGGTAGGTAAGGTTAATAATCCTGAACAGGTGTTGGGTGAAATAGTAAACTGGACGGGAGGACAACCGTTTCTGACTCAGCGCGTGTGTCGTTTGGTAGTGCAGACCTGGGAATCGGGTAATAGTCTTTCCCTAGACCAGATCGTGCGTAGCAAGATCATTAACAATTGGGAAGCCCAGGATGAACAGGAGCATTTGAAGACTATACGCGATCGCATTCTCAGAAATGAGCAACGGGCTGGGATGCTGTTGGGTTTGTATCAGCAAGTGTTGGAGCACGGTTGTCTAGCTGCTGATGGCAGTGAAGAACAGACGGAGTTAAGGTTATCAGGGCTGGTGGTTGAGCGTCATGGTTGTTTGGAGGTTAACAACCGGATTTATGGGGAGGTTTTTAATTCCGATTGGGTCAAGACAGAATTGGCCAGACTGCGCCCCTACGCTGAGGCGTTTACGGCTTGGGTTAATTCTGGGTGTAAGGATGAGTCTTTTTTGTTGCGGGGGAAAGCATTAGACCAGGCGGAACAATGGTCTAGGGGAAAAGCGTTAAGCGATTTGGATTCCCAGTTTTTAAGAGCTAGTCAGATTGTAGATAAGGGAGAAGTACAAAAGGCTTTGGCGGCTGAGAAAGAAGCTAGAGAGATATTAGCTAAGGCGAAACAGGAAGCGGAAGCGTTGCTAGCAGAAGCCAAATTATTGACACGACTAGAACGGAAAGGACTTATTATTTTAAGACAGTTACAGGATAATGCTTACTACGGCCCCAGTACAATAGGGGAAACGCTTTTGTATGAAGCAGTAGAGACTGGGCAAGAGCTACTTAGTATAGTAAAAGATGGTTGCCCCCTGGAGCAATATCCTGCTACTAGTCCTATAAATGCCCTCCACCAGAGTATTAGTCAATTCCGAAAAGGGGCTGTGCTCAGAGGGCATCAGAACTGGGTAAGGAGTGTAGCCTTCAGCCCGGATGGACAGAGGCTGGCCACTGCTTCAGATGACAAAACTGCCAGAATTTGGGACAACCAGGGCAATCAAATTGCTGTGCTCACAGGGCATCAGGACGAGGTAACGAGTGTAGCCTTCAGCCCGGATGGACAGAGGCTGGCCACTGCTTCAGAGGACAAAACCGCCAGAATTTGGGACAACCAGGGCAATGAAATTGCTGTGCTCACCGGGCATCAGGACAGGGTATGGAGTGTAGCATTCAGCCCGGATGGACAGAGGCTGGCCACTGCTTCAGATGACAAAACTGCTAGAATTTGGGACAGAAAGGGCAATGAAATTGCCTTGCTCACCGGCCATCAGGACTCGGTATTAAGTGTAGCCTTCAGCCCGGATGGACAGAGGCTGGCCACTGCTTCAGATGACAAAACTGCCAGAATTTGGGACAACCAGGGCAATGAAATTGCCTTACTCACCGGGCATCAGGACAGGGTATGGAGTGTAGCCTTCAGCCCCGATGGACAGAGGCTGGCCACTGGTTCATTCGACAACACCGCCAGAATTTGGGACAACCAGGGCAATCAAATCGCCCTGCTCACCGGCCATCAGGACTCGGTATTAAGTGTAGCCTTCAGCCCGGATGGACAGAGGCTGGCCACTGGTTCATTCGACAACACCGCCAGAATTTGGGACAACCAGGGCAATCAAATCGCCGTGCTTAAGGGGCATCAGTTCTGGGTAAATAGTGTAGCCTTCAGCCCGGATGGACAGAGGCTGGCCACTGCTTCATCAGACGGCACTGCTAGAATTTGGGACAACCAGGGCAATCAAATCGCCCTGCTCACCGGCCATCAGCACTGGGTATTAAGTGTAGCTTTCAGCCCCAATGGCAAGAAGCTGGCCACTGCTTCATTAGACAAAACTGCCAGAATTTGGGACAACCAGGGCAATCAAATCGCCGTGCTCACCGGGCATCAGAACGAGGTATCAAGTGTAGCATTCAGCCCGGATGGACAGAGGCTGGCCACTGGTTCATTCGACAACACTGCTAGAATTTGGGACTTACAGGGCAATCAAATCGCGGTGCTAACAGGGCATCAGGACTCGGTAGATAGTGTAGCCTTCAGCCCGGATGGAAACAAGCTGGCTACTGCTTCATGGGACGACACGGCCAGAATTTGGGACAACCAGGGCAATCAAATCACCCTGCTCAGAGGGCATCAGCACTCGTTAAGGAGTGTAGCCTTCAGCCCGGATGGAAACAAGCTGGCTACTGCTTCATGGGACGACACGGCTAGAATTTGGGACTTACAGGGCAATCCATTAGCCGTACTCACCGGGCATCAGGACTCGGTATTAAGTGTAGCCTTCAGCCCGGATGGACAGAGGCTGGCCACTGCTTCATCCGACAATACTGCCAGAATTTGGGACTTACAGGGCAATCAAATCGCCG
>NZ_JAAHGN010000304.1:0-7390 GCF_010672485.1 Moorena sp. SIO2C4
TGATGCAGTGAGGTCTTTCGGGTTTTCCCCATCTCCCCATCTCCCCATCTCCCCATCTCCCCGCCCCCGGCTAGCAAGGGTAACACCGGCCTATGGCTAAGGCTCTAGGGTGAATAGTTACAAGCGGCGGCTCAGTAGTGGAGAAATTGCGAGTAATACGACTGTGCTAAAACCAAGCAATACCAATAGGGATTGGCCAAAGGTAATAGATGCCCAAGGAGCCTGCATCACAAGACTACCAAAAGACCAGTCATTGTGGAGATAGAGATAGCGAATTGGTTCAATGGCATAGCTGAGGGGGTTAAGACTGGCTACTACCTGTAACCATTTCGGCATGAAGGACAGAGGAGCAAGGGCTGTGCTGGCAAACAGTAGGGGTAAGTTGGTAACAAAAATGACTGCAATTAGTTCAATGTGACCCGGTAGAGCAAATGCTAGTCCTAGACTGAGGGCTGTGACTCCCACCACCAGCAAGAATACAATCAAGGCAATCATAGCCAGACCAGCTAGGTTGGGTAAACCGGCTCCTAAAAAGGCACTGGCGGTGACAATTGCCACAGTTTGCAACAAACTCAGAGCGATTATATATATGGCTGAGGCTGCAACAATAGAGAAACGAGATACTAACGGAGCTACGAGTAAGCGGTTGAGGAAACCAAATTCCCGGTCAAACATGATCGGTAAGCCAGCATTGAGTGCTCCAGCAAAGGCGGTAAACACAATCACACCTGCACCTAGGAATTTGCCATAGCTCAAACTCTCGCCAAAAATCCCTTGAGGAGCGTTTTGGAATAATGCCCCAAATAGGATTAGCCACATTAGGGGCTGGATAATACCAGCCATTAAGGTAGAAGGTCGCCGTTGCAGCTGAATAAACAGGCGTTTGGTTAGGGCTAGGGTTTCTTGGATAAATTCACTTACACCAGGAGTATCATTGACTGGGATTGGTGCAGTAAGGTCTGGTTGCCAGTTAAGGTCGGATTTAGGAGGGGTAAAGGTTTCACTCATATTTATTTCTACAATAGATTCTTACAATAATTGGAGCAATCTTTATTTACTTTCCACTAAGCTCTGTCCTATCTCTCCTTTAGGCCATATTTTGTTTACGCTCTGCCTTGGGATCCCGTTTCCCAGCCTCAGCCAGTTCAGCATCCATCAGGGTTTTACCTGTGGCAGCCAGGTAAACATCATCTAGGCTAGGTCGCGACTGAGCAATGCCAAAGGTTGGTAAACTAACGTCTTTTAAGGCTTGCTGAATGATCATTAAGGCATCGCTTTGGGGTTTAACCACAAGGTTAAGGGAATTGCCCTGATTGCTGTTAATAATCACCTCTCGCACAAAGGGCAAGGACTGAAGCATATCTTTGGCTTCCTTAGCTTCTTCCATGGGGCAGAATTCCCGGATGCGCAGGGTAATGCGATCGCCTCCAACACTATCCTTTAACTGAGATGGTGTCCCCTCAGCTATGATCAAGCCTTTGTCAATAATTGCGACTTGGTCAGCTAATGCGTCTATTTCTTCGAGGTAGTGGCTGGTGATTAGTAATGTGGTTCCTGAGTCTCGCAACTTTTGCAACAGTTCCCATACCACAAATCTGCTCTCAATGTCAAGACCTACTGTGGGTTCGTCTAGTACTAAAACATCGGGTTGGTGGAGTAAGCCAGCGGCTAAGTCCAGCCGCCGACGCAGACCACCAGAGTAAACGCCCGTTTTTTTATTGGCATACTCCTTGAGCTGCAAAATGTCAAGCAGTTTATTGATGCGTTCTTTGGCAACTGCTTTGGGGAGGTGATAGAGGTCAGCTTGCAATTGGAGTAGTTCTTTACCAGTGAGTACCTTATCTAGGGCAACTTCTTGGGCTACATAGCCTAGGCGGCGGCGTGCTGCCCTAGGATTGTGTAGTACTGAAATGCCAGATACCTCAATTTTTCCAGCGTCCGGTGCCGTGAGAGTGCATAGGCAACGAATGGTGGTGGTTTTACCGGCACCATTAGGACCGAGTAAGCCAAAAATTTGACCCGGTTCAACTTGTAAGGAGATGTCTTTGACGGCGTGGACATCTCCATAGCGTTTTTGGAGGTTCTGGATTAATACAGCAGCAGCCATAAGCTTTCCCTATGCCGGTCAGGGATACACAAATCTCAACACTTGTTATTGTAGCCCCTTGCCCTGGTTAGGGGTAAGATGTATTGTTTTTAACCAAAACTGCTGAGGAGTGATTGGGTGTATAGCCCAGTCTCTGGATGCGATCGCGTAGCGGCTCGTACCGAGCATCGCAAAGCGTGACCATTCGCGTAGCGTGGCCAAAAGGCCAAGGTCAATCGCATCCACTCAAGCTACACTTAATATACACTCAATCTACACTCAATATATGGCGTAGCTGTCTTAACTTGTTACGGATTAGTGATCGCTAACCTTTTCACACAGACAAAAGCACCAGCCTAACTCACCAGCGGCAATTGCCTCCTGGGTTTTCTTAAAGGCAGCGCTCAAATCTGGATAGCCCTCCCGAGCCAGCTCAGACACCAGTTCGTAACTCTTGTTCAGGTGTGCGCTCAAGTCCTTTACCTGCAAAACGTTAAATCCGATCTCAGTGAGTTTTTCTGCATAGACTTCGGGGCTAAATGTCGGCTCAAACAGCAGTCGGTTGTAAACGTGCTTGCGGGCTGCCTCACTAACTTCCTCAATTGGTGTTACCAAGTCATCAAACAGGAAGATTCCTCCTACCCCTAGGACACGGTGAACCTCCGCCAGAGCTTTATCAAGCTCGTGGATGTGGTAAAGAGCGCCTTGACTCCAGGCATGGGTAAAGGAGCCATCTGGAAAAGGTAGGTTAAGGGCTGATTCCTTTTGGAAGCTCACCCGCAAAGAGGGGAAATTACTAGCCTTAGCTCGAGCATTCTCGATATAACTGCTACTAATATCGATTCCTACTACCTCACATCCCGTTTGCTGAGCCAGCCAAACGGCAGCGTTGCCATTTCCACAAGCAACTTCTAGTACCCGGGAGTCGGCAGTAATACCGCTCTGTTCCAGCATATATTCATCCCAGCGCTTGCAGGCTGGCACAAAGTCCTCAGGCCGAGCCTTGGCTAAGTTTTCGAAATAACCCCAGTGGAGACTGCCTTCTGGATCCCAGAAACTGCGGAAACGTTGGTCTCGTTCGCGATCATCAAACAATGCCTCGGTCTGAGCTTCGGTAAATCTACTTTTTTGCATAGTTAATCCCAGTTAATTCCACGCTCTTGTTGGTTTCTGATACTGATCAAAATTTAGACTATAGCAATCCTATTTGAATTGTTCAACTTGCTCTTTTATCAGGGTATACCAGTTGTTGTGCCTTATAAGATTTTTAAGGATAATTTTGGTTTTCACAAATGACTTAGGATTGCTATAGTCCCCCTAAATAGTATATAGTTTTATAGGTTCCGGTGTTCGTAAAGTAAAGTGAATAAAATGGAATCGCTTCGCGTTTGGTACACCACACATAATTGTATCACCTACTTGAAAATAATAACAATAGGCAGGTTTAGCATATGAACATTTTCACCAAGCTTGAGTCAGAAGTCCGAAGCTACTGTCGATTGTTTCCAACAGTCTTTACCAAGGCAGTGGGAGATACCTTGATAGATGAGAGTGGGCGTACTTATATAGATTTCTTGGCAGGTGCTGGTGCCCTCAACTACGGACATAATAACCCCAAGCTCAAAAAGCGTCTCCTCGAATACATTGAGTCAGATGCCATCACCCACAGCCTGGATATGTTCACCTCTGCCAAGCAGCAGTTTCTAGAACGTTTCGAGGAAGTAATCTTAATACCGCGAGGACTAAACTATAAAGTTATGTTTACCGGTCCTACAGGGACTAATTCTGCGGAGGCTGCTTTGAAGCTAGCCCGTAAAGTGACTGGTCGAAAAACAGTGATCTGTTTTACCAAAGGCTACCACGGTCATACTTTAGGTGCCCTAGCTGTTACACCTAATCCGACCTATCAAAAGGCTGCGGGCATTCCCCTCGGTAATGTCTTAACGGTGCCGTTCGAGGATAAAAATGGCACCAAAGACGACAGTCTTGATTACTTAGAAAAACTGGTTGATGACCTGAGCATAAATCAGGAAAAACCCGCAGCAGTTATCCTAGAAACTGTTCAATCTGAGGGAGGAATTAATGTGGCTAGTGTTCCTTGGCTGCAACGCCTTGCCCAGATCACTCAAGAGCGAGAAATTTTGCTAATTGTTGATGATATTAAAGTGGGATGTGGTCGAACTGGTCCTTTCTTTAGCTTTGAGCGGGCAGGGTTAAAACCTGATTTAGTTTGTCTGGCTAAATCTTTAAGCGCCTATGGAAACCCGATGGCTGTAGTGCTGATTCGACCTGATTTAGACTGTTGGAAACCAGGGGAACACAGTGGGACTTTCCGAGGCAATAATCTAGCTTTTGTGACTGCCACAGCTGCTCTCGACGAGTACTGGGAGACAGATACTTTTGCCCAGGAAATCGCGGACAAAGGTGAGGTCATGAAGAGCCGACTCAAAGACATGATCACTCGTTATCCAGAAGTCGGCGGCGAACATCGAGGACTTGGTTTGATTCAAGGAATCGCCTGTGAACAAAAGGGGCTGGCTAAAAAAGTTAGTAATGAAGCTTTCAAGCGGGGTTTAATCTTTGAACCCATGGGAGTGAACAAAGAAGTGATTAATCTTCAGTCTACATTAACGATTGATCCCGACACTTTGACCCAAGGGCTAGATATTTTGGAGGAAAGCATTGGAGCTGCTCTCTCAAACTGACTTTGTCAAACCAGCAGCTTCTAAAATTTCTGTCAAGACTTTACCATGATATTCCCAGGGTAAAGTATCAACTGCAAGCTCTTGGACTGCTGTATCTCCATCTACCGCTGGTCCCTCTTTGACCACAGTGGTCAAAATATGTTTATCGGTCTCTAAGGTTAATCCCTCAGTTAACTTAGATTTCAAGTCTGGTCGGAGTAAACCAACAGCAGTGAGTAACCCGATTGCTGCCCAATTTGATACACCGCAAACGATGAGGTGATTACAAGGAATATTGCAGGCAATTTGTTCTCCTGTGCTAATACTTTTGGCAATGAGTTCTTTAGGAAGTGTTCCCATACCTAGTTCATTGCCAGCATCACCAATTCCAATGGAAATTATTTCACTTAGGATAAATAGGAGATGCAAAGGAGCGGTATGAGCGGTGATATCATTCCCGATCATATTTCGGACAGTACCATCGTAACTTGGGCCTGCTCTTTCAATAGAGATAACATGGGAAACTGGTGGTTCAGCACTTTGCCATGAATTCACAATAGAAGAAACGGAGGGATCTTCTGCACTCGCTGCATCGACAGGAACGACATCAAAAGGAACTTGAGCAGGTATTCCTGCTGCCCGAGCAGCAACCTTGACAGCATTAAGGCATAGAGGATCGGTAACTAGACGGACAGGGATTCCAACTCTAAGTAATGCCGCTGCTAGGTGAGCGCAACCGATGGGGCCATCCGTTTCCGCCGCTGGAGGAGTTCCATGGGGAACAAAAAAGCCTGTCATAATAGCCACATGGGGGGATGGATGTTCCGCGATGGAGCGAGCTGCACCAAGCAGCCCCCCCTTGGCAGCCTCCACAAGGGGCTCTATACCATTACCTATATCCCGTCCACAGATGTTTTCAATTTTTTCTATCCGGGTTTTGACTTCTGGAGAATTTCCAAATGCAGCAGTCATAAGCAATTAAACAGATGCTCCTAAATCAACTAACTTTTTAGAAACTGTCTCCTGGATGACTTGGTTGACACTATTTTCGAGGAGGTCTAGCCCTTTGTCTAATACTTCTTCGGAAATTGTTAAAGGCGGGAGACATCGAATCACCTGCCCCTGTGCGCCAGCTGTTTCCATGATTAGCCCATTAGCAAAGGCTGTCCGAATTACTCTATTAGCTAGGTTGCCATCTTTGCAGTCTAAGCCCTGAATCATGCCCCTGCCTCTAACAGAAAAACCGGCCTCCGGGTTATTTTTTGCGATCTGTTCCAATCGAAGCTGCATTATGGTTCCTTTTTGTTTAACGGAGGCTGAAAGACTGTCGTCTTGCCAATAAATTTCCAAGGCTGCTTTGGCGGTAACAAAGGCTAGGTTAGGTCCTCTGAAGGTGCCACTGTGTTGACCTGGTTTCCACTGGTCTAATTCGGGTTTGATCAGCACCAATGAGAAAGGAAGACCAAATCCACTCAAGGATTTGGAGATAGTAACAATGTCAGGGGAAATACCTACTTGTTCAAAGCTGAAAAAGGAACCAGTCCGTCCACATCCGACTTGAATGTCGTCTACAACTAAAAGCACATCATGTTTACGACAGACTTTTTCAAGCGATCGCAACCACTCAAAGCTGGCTACATTGACCCCACCTGCTCCCTGAATTGTTTCTACAATCACTGCTGCTGGAAGCGCTACCCCACTACCTCTGTCGGAAAGGACTTTGTCTAGGTACTCTGTAGTATCAATATCCGAACCCAAGTACCCATCATAGGGTATAAAGGTTACGCCTGTGGTGGTGAGTCCTGCAGCGTCTCGCTGGGAAATGTTGGCAGTTGTTGCTAAGGAACCTAGGGTTACGCCATGGTAGCCATTGGAAAAGGCAATGACCGTTTCCCGTCCCGTTATGTTGCGGGTCAGTTTTAGAGCTGCCTCCACAGCATTGGTTCCTGTTGGTCCAGGAAACTGAACTTTGTAATTCAATTGCCTGGGTTTAAGGATAATGGCTTCAAAAGCTTCGAGAAACTCCTCTTTCGCTACGGTTGCTAAATCGAGACCATGGACAATACCGTCGGACTCCAGATAACCCAGCAGTCGTTCTTTTAGTTGTGGGTTGTTATGTCCGTAATTGAGGGTACCCACTCCACTCAGAAAGTCAATGTACTTAATACCTTCTTTATCTTCTAGAACAGCTCCTTGTGCTTTTTTAAACACCGTGGGAAATAAACGGCAGTAGCTTCGCACATTGGATTCCAATTGATTGAAGATTCTCATGAGATTATCCTCATTAGTGTTATACGTGATGCTTTCCGCAAGCTACCTCAAGGTTCTGCTACTTACCTTTCAACTGGTGGCGATTCCTACTCACCCCCTCACCCATTTCTCTTTTCATCAACTCACCAAATCCTAGGGTAGGAATCGCCAGGATGTCATGACTCAGCTACATTAGTCAGCTACATTAGTCAGCTAACACTTAACTCTTAAGCTGACAGTTAGCTTGACACTCCCCGCTTTAAAAAGACGGGGATTCCATGATCTTTGACCGGCCTTAAACCTTCGTGTCCAAATGGCAATATCTAAGCCGAAATCCCGTCAAGACTAAGATTTCAGTTCAGCTCACGAA
>NZ_JAAHGN010000305.1:0-7379 GCF_010672485.1 Moorena sp. SIO2C4
TGTTAGTGATCTATACTCCCAATGGTCAGCAAGTCCAACTAGCGGATGTCGCTGAAGTAGTAGATACCACCGGACCCGATCGGATTGACCGAGTGGATTTACAGCGTTCTATTACCCTAACCGTTAGTGTCGAGCGCTCAGCTCCCTTAGGAAAACTCGTTCAACAGACAGAGCAGCAAATTCTCAAACCCTTCCGGAAAAACCTACCTGCTGGCTATCGTGTCGAGTTAGCTGGCTCGGCAGATTTGCTATCAGAAACCTTAGTTCAATTGGGGTCAATCTTTATTCTGTCTTTAGTGATTACCTATCTGTTGCTAGTCGCACTCTACCGTTCTTTTCTCTATCCCATCGTAATTATGGCAACAGTACCGATAGGATTAACCGGTGCCTTGTTGAGTTTGGTGATAGTGAACAGAATTCCTGGTGTTTTGGTACCACTGGATATGATTACCGGGTTGGGATTTGTGATTCTGACTGGAGTTGTGGTGAATAATGCCATCCTTTTGGTAGACCGAGCCTTGCAATTACAGCGAGAAGGAATAGATTACGATACATCCTTGTATAGAGCTGTATGCGATCGCTTACGACCGATATTCATGTCTGCTGGCACTACAGTACTAGGCATGTTACCGCTAGCAGCGATACCAGGGAAAGGAGCTGAATTATATCAAGGGTTAGGGATTACCTTAACTGGAGGATTAGCTTTGTCTACATTACTGACACCTACAGTAGTTCCAGCATTGATGGGATTATTAGGAGACTTTAGGGGTCAAAAGCTGAAACCTTCTGAGGTGAATAAGAAAGAAGAATCCCGTCAAATGGTTAGAGTGGATTAATGTTATCGGTTACTGGGGAATATCAAGGTTATTTGGTTTAAAGTTGAAAGTTTAAAGTTGAAGGTTAAAGGTTGAAAGTTAAAAGCGATGGAAGGGTCGCACCTGTGGAATAGGCATCTTGCCTGTTAAAGATCTAGTGGAATAGGCATCTTGCCTGTTCAAGATCTAGTGGAATGGGCATCTTGCCCGTTCAGGGAGCTTTTCGCGCGGGCAGGATGCCCGCTCTACGAATATTCAAAAGAAGATTCAGCAACGCTCATCTACCCATATCCCTATCTCTCCATCTATACTTTTAGAAAGTTACAGCCCTAGCAAATTTGATTTGGAGGCAAAATCAACTTAACTGCGTCGGTTCTGTTGGAGCCAGAGTATTAAGTTGTATTGTTGACAGGTAGAGAGCTATAGATGAATGCTGGAAATACCCCTGGTTATCTCCTCAAGCAGATAGAGTCAGCACTGTGTCGTGCTTTCCCTAGTAAAACTAAATTAGAAATGATGCTACGACATCAATTCACTCAAAATCTGGAAGAGATTGCTCGTGGTGAAAATTTGACTGAAATTGTTTACAAAGTAGTAGACTATTTCAATACTAGCAATAGTTTAGCAAAATTAATCAATAAAGCCCTTAACGAAAATCCCAATAATGCTAGCTTAAAGGCAATCAAGCAAAAATTTGCAATTACGACTAGTTTAGTCAACCTATTGCATCCTTTAGAAAAACAAATAATCAAGCCAATGCAACAGGCTTATAGAGCTTGTTGTCCCGATCAACTAGTGGATAATCGGGAATATGACATACCTGAAACTTTAAATGACATTCTAGATAATTTAGATAAGATACCTCAACAAAATGATAATGAAACATCTATTATAGAATTTGTTGCTCGTTTATTAATAACTGGACATATTCCCAAAGCAATTGCTGAAAAACTCAAGCAATGGTTAGAAGAAAACGATTCGGCTGCACAATGGAAGCGTCTAATTAAAAATCTTAAATCTCAACAAGATGATTTGTTATTAGATGAAGACGGAACAGTACTTTTATCGGAAAATGAATTACTGCCCCCTAGACCTTCTTTTGATTCTAACTGGCTCAATGAACTTGAAGCTCCTGAAGGGACAGTTAAGCTTCGCTCTCAATTCTACCTACAACGAAAAAACGAAGCTAAATGGTTAGATAAAGTATTAGGATGGGGAGAAACTATCCGTGTCAAAGGTGCTCATCAGATGGGCAAAAGCTCCTTACTAGCTCGTATGCACCAACGGGCTAAGCAAAATAGTCAAGCTGCACTCTATCTTGATTTTCAGCGTCTTGACCAAAAGTCTTTATCCAGTCTAGACTCCCTGTTACGATATATAGCCGATCGCATGACCAAGCAATGGCGAACGTCCCGTTCACCAGACTCCTATTGGTCTAGTTCCTTGGGAGCAAAAGATAAATTATCTGATTTTGTGCTTGAAGAAGTTCTTGAAAACGCTGACTTACCTATTCTACTGATCTTTGATGATGTTGATCTAGTTTTCGATTATGGCTACAGAGATGACTTTTTTAGTCTAATTCGAGCTTGGCATAATGAGCGTGCTATAGAAGAGCAATGGCAAAAACTCAACCTAGTTCTGGCCTATTCCACAGAAGCATTTCTATTTATTCAAGATTTAAACCAATCACCGTTCAACGTCGGTATATCTATTGAACTAGGAGATTTTAGTCGTTCTAAAGTTGAGGAAATGAATCGTAAACATAATAGAATAGCCCGGTCATGTGGTGAAATTGACTCCCTGATCAATTTACTAGGAGGACATCCATACTTGTTAAGAATGGCTTTTTATACAATGGCTACAGGGAGCATCAGCGTACCAGAATTTGGTAAAGTAGCAGGTGATGATGATGGTCCATTGGCAGAACACCTATCTCGATATCTTAGGCAACTTGAAGCATGGCCAGATTTGCGACATGCCATGCAAGACGTTCTCAGAAAACACAAATGCACGAATAACGAAATTTTTTATCGGTTACGGAAATCAGGATTAATTCTGGGACACAGTCCTGATGCTGTACAGCCAAGATGTCAGCTTTATGCACAATATTTTAAAACGAGACTATGAGTCATGAATTCTGAGCACAACCAGATCCAGAGTACCCCAGATCCAGATTACTATGTAGTGGGAGGAACGTTAAAAGTTTCAGACCGTAGTTACGTACCCCGTGCTACTGACCAGCAACTTCTAGACAGTGTGATCAAAGGAGAGTACTGCTATGTACTAACCACTCGTCAGATGGGCAAATCTAGTTTGATGGTACGCACCGCAGCAAAATTAAAGGAATTTAATATACGTAGTGCCATCATTGATTTAACCAGCATCGGCACTTCCGTTGGATTGGAAGCTTGGTATCTAGGGCAAATTCGACGTATTGTAAGACAACTGCGTCTACGCTTCGACTATGAGAGTTGGTGGAGAGAAAATGCCAGCTTTAGTGAAGTAGATAGATATTCAATGTTTATCTCAGAAATATTATTAGAGAAAGTTTCTTCCTCGGTTGTATTATTCATTGATGAAATAGATTCTACCCTTTCACTATCCTACAGCGATGACTTCTTTGCTGCTATACGTTCCCTCTATAACGAACGTGCGATTAACTCGGAGTTAGAGCGGCTAACTTTTGTGCTTTTGGGTGTAGCCTCTCCATCGGATTTAGTAAAAGCTGTTGAACGGACTCCTTTCAATATTGGAAGGCGTATTGAGTTAAACGATTTCACTTTGGAGGAAGCTAAACCTCTTGCTGCTGGACTGGCCCCAGGATCTGACCAAGCATTCAAGCTACTAAAACAAATAATTGATTGGACAGGAGGACATCCCTATCTTACCCAGAAAACTTGTCAAGTTGTGGCACAGTGGGCTAAGGAAAGTTGGGATACTACTCAAGTAGATAAGATTGTGGAAAAGCTTGTACGAGAAACTTTCTTGACGAAGCGTGGTAAGCAAAATGATGACAATTTGCATTTTGTAAGAGAACGTCTTTTAAGATCATCAGAATCAGCAGAATTACTTAAGCTTTATTCTTTGATAATAAAAGACATAATTATAATTAATAAGGAGCGAAATTTAACTCACGCCAGACTAAAGTTAATCGGTATAGTAAAAGCTAATGATTTAGGCATACTTGAGCCACGAAATCGAATATATTCTGAAGTTTTTGATTTAGATTGGCTCAATAACAACGGAGTTACAATAGACGATAATAGTACAGGTTCGCAAATCAGCGATAAATTCAACAATAATTATGTCGATAAAAATATATCAAAATACGATAACAAGAAGGTTACAGAAACGATTATTCAAGGTGGAATTAGTAATAATAAGATTAATATTTTTTACGATAGTTCAACTATTATTGCCAGCAATTCACTGTTAACTCGACAAGAGTACCTCAATCGTCAGACATTGCTTACCACAGTCAAAAACTTTTGGGTTAAAGGTGTTTTAGAAAAATCTTTATTTCAGCAAGTGCTCATTGAACAGGGACTAGAAGAACGGCCTGATGCAGTTAATAACCCTTTAGACATGATTTTATACAATGAGGAATCATCACCTCAATCATTCCCAAAAGGTACTAATTTAATTGACATTTTTAACCAAATTGGTAAGCGAAAAATGCTACTAATTATGGGCGAACCAGGGTCAGGTAAAACCACAAAGTTACTAGAACTAACCCGTGACTTGATTGCCCGTGCTGAGCAAGATGTTGCTTACCCGATTCCTGTGGTATTGAATCTCTCCTCTTGGGGATATAAGAGGCAAAATATTCCTGATTGGCTAGTCGAAGAACTACGCACTATATATAAGGTTCCTAAGAAAATTGGACAAGCTTTAGTCAGACAACAGCAACTGCTCCTGCTATTAGATGGTTTGGATGAAGTCCAGGCTCCATATCGAGAGGCGTGTGTTAGTGCTTTGAACACTTTCTCTAAGCAGTACGGCGCAGATATTGTCGTTTGCAGCCGCATCAAAGACTACCAAGCCCTCTCTAACCGTCTGAACTTTACAAGTGCGGTTTATTTGAGGTTGCTCACCTTAGAACAAATCTATCATTACCTGGATAGTTTGGGGGCTGATTTTACAGGATTGAGGGCATTAATTATAGAGGATACAGTACTGCAAGAGTTAGCTCAATCTACTTTGATGCTCAATATTATGACTCTGGCATACCAAGGAGTAGCTGTTGAAGATTTGCCTAGAACTGACTTGGTAGAAGAACGTCGCAAAGAGCTATTCAGAGTCTACATTGAGAGGATTTTTAAGCGTCGGCGGACTAGTCAGCAATACTCAAAAGCTCAAACAAAGCATTGGCTGTATTGGCTGGCACAGCGGATGGTTGAGAATCAACAAACGATATTTTTAATTGAACGAATGCAGCCTACCTGGTTGCTAAATCGAACTCATAGGATAGTTTATTCAACTCTATTGAGGTTGGTGTGTGGGCTAATTTTTGGCTTAACGGGTGGGCTGATTTTTATAACTGGTGGGCTAACTTTTGGATTAACGATTGGGTTAATTTTTGGCTTAACGGGTGGACTAGTTTTTAGTTCACTTTTGGACCTGGGAAGTAGGAAAGAAATAAAGCCTGTTGAAACTCTGGATTGGTCTCGAATAACACTAGATAAAATAAATTTTAATGAAATTATTAAAGGTATAGGTAGGCTGAGTCTTGGACTGAGTCTTGGACTAGCTTTTGTACCGTTTTTGGGATTGTTTGTTGGACTGGCTTTTGGACTATTTTTTGTGTTAATAGGTGGACTAGGTGGTTCTAATATAGAGTTAAAAGCAGCTCCTAATCATGGGATATTTAAATCAGCAATTAACGCTGGAACTCTGGGATTATTGAGTGGGTTTATATTTGGATTGATTGGTGAACTTATTGCTGGGTTATATGCTGGGCTGATAAGTGGATTGATTAGTACTTTGCTAATGAGTATGTTAAGTAATGCTGGTATTGCTTGCATTAAACATTTTGTCTTGCGTATAATTCTATTCTGTAGTGGACACATTCCTTGGAACTACGCTCGTTTCTTAGACTACGCAACTGATCATATTTTTTTGCAAAGGGTTGGCGGTGGCTACATGTTTGTCCATCCCTTGCTACTAGAGCATTTTGCTACCTTGGAACCATGGGAACTAGAAAAACGGTGAGTCGTTTGCTACCATCTGAAATAGCAACCTGATAAAGTCATGACTCTAGCAATTGCCCTTGAACCCGCACCTATAGAGACAGATGGCTATGGTGTTGTACGAGTTGCCAAAACTCGTGTCACCTTAGACACTGTTGTGACTGCTTTTCTTGAGGGATGCACGCCAGAGGAAATCGCAGAGCAATATCCATCACTACAACTACCAGATATCTACTTGGTTATCGGTTACTACCTCAGACATAGAGATGAGGTTGATAGCTATCTTGTAGAACGTCAACGTCAGAGAGATGCAATTCAGCAGGAGGCTGAACAACGCTTTCATCCCATTGGAATACGCGATCGCTGAAAGCGGGACTCTCGGCAGAGCCGACGCTACGCGAACGTCCATCGCTTACTAGCTAGACGCAATCAATCCAGGTAATCCCAAATGGCTCGATTCCTGGCAGATGAAAATTTTAATGTCAAAAGATTAGTTGCTTAATCGATAATGGGTAATGGGTAACTGACCTAACTGTACCTGAGATGATTCCTAAAAAAAAATCGTGTAGGTTAAACATGTATCAGTAGAGTCATCATGTTGCACCAACTCCTCACCTGGATCATAGCCCTAGCCCTAACCCTCTCCACTGCCTTACTACCCATTGCTCCTGCCTCGGCTAACCCAGTCCAAACCGAGAATGTTGAGGTGCAATTGATCAGCGAAGTCATCAACATTCAACCTGGAACCCCCTTCTGGGTAGGACTACACTTCAACATCAATCCCGGCTGGCACACCTATTGGCGAAATCCTGGTGATTCGGGTCTTGGAGCTACCCTTAAGTGGACCCTACCCCCCGGCTTTGAAGTGGGAGACATCGTTTGGCCCTATCCCCAGCGGCTACCCCTTGAGCCATTAATGAACTTTGGCTATGAAGAAGAGGTTACCCTACTCAGCCAAATCACACCCCCAGCCAACCTAGCTACTCCCGATTCTCTGCAACTGCGAGTAAAAGCTGATTGGCTGGTTTGTGAAGTAAACTGTATTCCGGAAGAAGGCACCTTCAACCTCACCTTACCAATTACCTCTAGACCTCCCTTAGTCAACCAAAATTGGGCACAGGTATTTGAGCAAGCCCGTCAAGGTCTACCCAAACCCTCCCCATGGCAAGTCACGGTCACTATCGAACCAAAAGACTTAGTCCTGCAAGTTGAAGCCCCGGAAATGGAAGAGGCTCAAATCCAAGAGGTGACCTTTTTCCCACATCAAGACGGTATCATTAGCAACCCAGCGCCTCAAATCGCAGAACTTAATCAAGATGGAATCACCTTGCGATTAGAGCGAGGCTATCTTAGGAAACTCGACCCCATCACTGGA